>JBKDZQ010000668.1:0-2706 GCA_047971325.1 Parahaliea sp. | reverse complement strand
CGCAGGTCGCCGCTGGATTCCAGCAGGTGACTGGCAAAGGAGTGGCGCAGCATGTGCGGGTGCACGTTCCGGGGCAGGCCGGCGCGATGCCCCAGCAGGCGCAGCCGGCTCTGCACGCTGCGCTGGCCGATGCGCCGGCCGCGGCCGCTGGTGAACAGGGGGTGCGCGCCCTCGCGCTCCTCCGCTGCCGGCGGTCGCAGGGTCAGCCACTGCTGCAGGGCGGCGGCGGCCACCGAGCCCACCGGCAGGGTGCGGGTCTTGTTACCCTTGCCGGTCACGGTGATGAGAGCGGCTGCACGGTCGTAATCCTCGATATTGGCGGCCACCAACTCCGCCAGGCGCAGGCCACAGGAATAGAAGAGTTCAGCCATGGCGTGATCGCGCAGGGAGAGTGGACCATCGTCGCCCCCGCTTTCCAGCAAGCTGGCGGTCTGGTCGACATCCAGGGCGCGCGGCAGTTTGCGGGGTGTGCGGGGTGCGCGCACGGTGGTCGCCGGATTGTGCTCCAGCTCACCCTGGCGGACGAGAAAGCCCAGCCAGGTGCGAGCAGCGGACAGGGCGCGCTGGATGCTGCCGCCGGACAGCCCGCGCTGGCGCAGGTGGCCCACCCAGCCGCGAATGTTGACATCGCTCAGGTTGTGGGGGGTATGGTGGCCCCGACGCTGGCACCAGTCAGCCAGGGATTGCAGGTCGCGGCGGTAGGCCGCCAGGGTATGGGGCGACAGCCGCCGCACATCGCGCAGGTAATCCAGAAAGGCGTTGGTGGTAGTGCTCAGGGCGTCCTGTGGCTCCCCCGTCGCGCTCACGGCAGTGGCCTCAGTTGGCGGAGGCTGGCGGCCGTTCCAGCAGGCGCACCAGCACCTCGGCAATGTGCTGCAGGAACAGGGTGCCCATTCCCGGGTGGTAGTGGTTGCTGTTGGCGCTGCCCACCGCGATCAGGCCGATGCGGTCGTCGCTCCTGAGTGGCATGATGGCGGCGGAACCCTGTTCCAGCTGGCTGAGAAAGAGGAAGTTGAGCTCCTCCCTGCGCATCACCCCGCACAGGGGCTTGCGCCCTTTCAGCAGACTGCCGATCTCCAGCTTGACCTTTTCCGGGGTCTCGTAACGCAGGTTGCCGCTGGTGGCGCCGGGGTCACCGTACAGCAAGATGCTGGCGTGCTCGATCTCGAAGTCCTCCTTCATGCTGGTCATGAAGGCCTCGCAGAGGGCGCCCACGGAGTCCGCTTCCAGCAGGCGCAGCACCAGTTTGCGGGTGCGCTCGTAGAGCTTGTCGTTGTCGCGGGCATTGGCGGTCAGGGCGTTGAGGCGGTGGCGCAGCTCCATATTGCGCTCGCGCAGCACGCTCACCTGTTTTTCCACCAGCGATACCGCGCTGCCGCTGGCGTGGGTGACATGCAGGTGAACCAGCATGTCGGGGTGGCGCTGCAGAAAATCGCTGTGGGATTTCAGGTATTGGCGTACCTGTTCGTCGTCCAGGGCGGCGTCATCGGTAGGGGCGAGGATATCGTGGGTGGCGGACATGGTTGGTTCTTCCCTGTGATCTTGTTTTGCGGTCTTTCTTTGCAATCTTGCTTTGCTTTGGCTGTTCTTGTCGCCGGCGCCTTCACCGGTGTCAGAGCTTTATGTTGCCTTCAAACACAATGGCGGTGGGGCCGGTCATCAGCACCGGTTGCCCGTCGCCCCGCCACACGATGGAAAGCTTACCCCCGGGTAGCTGAACTGTCACGGTATCACCGAACCATCCGCGGCTGTGGCCATAGACCACGGCGGCGCAGGCGCCGGTCCCGCAGGCCAGGGTTTCGCCCGCGCCGCGCTCGTATACGCGCAGGCGCGCCTCGCTGGTCGATAGTACCTGCAGGAAGCCGGCGTTGACCCGCTGGGGAAAGTCCGGGTGGCTCTCGATCTGCGGGCCGAGGCCGGCGACATCGGCGGTAGCCACATCTTCCACGCGTACAATAGCGTGGGGGTTGCCCATGGAGAGCGCGCCAATTTCCAGGTTGCGGTCGGCCAGGTGCAGGGTGTAGTGGTCGGCCCGCACCGGCGCGGCAAAGGGGATATCGGCGGGTTCAAACCGTGGCGGACCCATGTTCACTTCCACCTGGTGCTGGTCGCGCACCCTGAGCACGATCACCCCGGCGGTGGTTTCCACCCAGATGCGGCGCTTGGTGGTGAGCTTGCGCTCGCGCACGAAGCGGGCGAAGCAGCGCGCGCCGTTGCCGCACTGCTCTACCTCGCCGCCGTCGGCGTTATAGATGCGGTAGCGAAAGTCCACCTCCGGCCGGCCCGGTGGCTCCACCACCAGTACCTGGTCGCAGCCCACGCCAAAGCGCCGGTCCGCCAGCTTGCGAATATCCTGGGGGCGCAACCTGGCGCGCTGGCTGATCAGGTCGATCACCACGAAGTCGTTGCCGGCGCCGTGCATCTTGGTGAACTTCAGGTTCATGGTCGCGCTCAGTCCTGTGCCGGCAGCAGCTGTTCGCCGCGCAGCAGGTCCTCGATACTCTCGCGGCGCCGGGCCAGGTGCAGCCGGTCGCCGTCGACCACCACTTCGGCGGCGCGGGGGCGGCTGTTGTAGTTGGAACTCATTGTGAAACCGTAGGCGCCGGCGCCGAACTGGGCCAGCAGGTCGCCCTGGGCAATGGCCAGTTCGCGGCCCTTGCCCAGGAAGTCGGCGGTTTCGCAGACCGGCCCGACGATGTCCCAGCT
>JBKDZQ010000667.1:0-4020 GCA_047971325.1 Parahaliea sp. | reverse complement strand
ACTGGCAACCGGCAGGCACCTACGATGTCATTATCGCCAACCAGTGCCTGCATCACGTGCTGGAGCTGGAGAACCTGTTGGCGGCGGTAAAGCGTTCCCTGGCGAAAAACGGCTATTTCCTCACTTCCGACATGATCGGGCGCAATGGTCACCAGCGCTGGCCGGAGGCACTGGAGCTCGTTAAGGAGTTCTGGCAGGAACTACCCGAGACCTACCGCTACAATCGGCTCCTGAAGCGCAAAGAGATGGAATACATCAATCACGACTGTTCGGAATTCTGCTTCGAGGGGATACGGGCCCAGGACATATTGCCGCTGCTGATCAAACACTTTCATTTTGAATTGTTCATCCCCTTCGCCAATATCGTTACCGTGTTTATCGACCGCCCCTTCGGCCACAATTTCGACGCCAGGGGAGAGTGGGATCGGGATTTCATCGACCGCCTGCACGCCAGAGATGAAGAGGCCATGCTCTGCGGCGAGATCAAACCCACCCAGATGCTGGCGGTGTTGAGAAACACGCCGGTGGAAACCACGCTGCTCGACCCGCGCCTGACCCCGGCGTTTTGCGTCAGAAAGCCCTGACTACCCGCAGCGGGGCGGTCGGCCCCGAAAAAACAAACCCCCGAGGAGCGAACTCCTCGGGGGTTTTGGCCCACCCAACCTCAGAGGTCGGGTGTGCCCCGCCCTTGCGGGCGGGAGCAGGGACAGGAGCGGGCTTTACATCATGCCGCCCATGCCACCCATACCGCCCATATCGGGCATGCCACCGCCGGCCGGCTTGTCTTCCGGTGAGTCGGCAATCATCACCTCGGTGGTGATCATCAGGCCGGCCACGGAACCGGCGGCCTGCAGCGCGGCACGGGTCACCTTGGCGGGGTCCAGGATGCCCATTTCCAGCATGTCACCGTACTCGCCGGTCGCGGCATTGTAGCCGTAGTTGCCGGTGCCTTCGGTCTTGACCTTGTTCAGCACCACTGACGCTTCCGCGCCGGCGTTGGCGACGATCTGACGCAGGGGGTTTTCCATGGCACGCAGCGCAGCCGCGATACCGTGGTTCTGGTCTTCGTTGTCGCCTTTGAGGTCGGCGATGGCGGCCACGGCGCGCACCAGGGCGACACCGCCACCGGCTACCACGCCTTCTTCCACTGCCGCGCGGGTGGCGTGCAGGGCGTCTTCAACGCGGGCCTTTTTCTCTTTCATCTCGATTTCGGTAGCGGCGCCAACCTTGATCACCGCAACACCGCCGGCCAGTTTGGCCACGCGCTCCTGCAGTTTCTCGCGATCGTAGTCGGAAGAGGTGTTTTCGATCTGGACACGGATTTCCTTCACCCGACCCTGGATGGCGGCGGCTTCACCGGCGCCGTCGATGATGGTGGTGTTGTCCTTGTCCATGGTCACGCGCTTGGCGGTACCCAGGTGCTCCAGGGTGGTGGATTCCAGATCCAGGCCCACCTCCTCGGAAATCACCGTGCCGCCGGTCAGGATGGCGATATCCTGCAGCATGGCCTTGCGGCGGTCGCCGAAGCCGGGCGCCTTACAGGCGGCCACTTTCACGATGCCGCGCATGTTGTTCACCACCAGGGTGGCCAGGGCCTCGCCTTCCACGTCCTCGGCCACGATCACCAGCGGCTTGGAGGACTTGGCGACCTGCTCCAGCAGGGGCAACATTTCGCGGATGTTGGAGATTTTCTTGTCCACCAGCAGGATGAAGGGCGACTCGACATCGGCGCTCATGTTGTCCTGGTTGTTGATGAAGTAGGGAGACAGGTAGCCGCGGTCGAACTGCATGCCTTCCACCACGTCCAGTTCGTTTTCGAGGCCAGAGCCCTCTTCCACGGTGATTACGCCTTCCTTGCCCACTTTCTCCATGGCGTCGGCAATGATCTGGCCCACCGGGGCGTCGCCATTGGCGGAAATGGTGCCCACCTGAGCGATGGACTTGCTGTCTTCGCTGGGGATGGCGGCCTCTTCGATCTTGGCCACGGCGGCGGCCACGGCCTTGTCGATGCCGCGCTTGAGGTCCATCGGGTTCATGCCGGCGGCAACTGACTTCAGGCCCTCGTTGACGATGGCCTGGGCCAGCACGGTGGCGGTGGTGGTGCCATCACCGGCCTGGTCGGAAGCCTGGGAGGCCACCTCCTTGACCATCTGGGCACCCATGTTCTCGAACTTGTCCTTCAGCTCGATTTCCTTGGCCACGGACACGCCATCCTTGGTCACGGTGGGCGCGCCGAAGGACTTGTCCAGAATTACATTGCGGCCCTTGGGCCCCAGGGTGGCTTTCACGGCATCCGCCAGGATGTTCACGCCATTCAGCATGCGCTGACGGGCCTCACTGCCAAAAACTACGTCTTTCGCTGCCATTATCTAAATTCCTTGTTTCGAATCGGGTTGACTTGAATTCGGGGGTGTGTCGATTACTCGACCACCGCATAGATTTCGCTTTCACTCATGATGATGAGCTCCTCACCATCCACTTCGATCTTGTTGCTGCCGGCGTACTGGCCAAACACCACACGGTCGCCGACCTTGACGGCCAGGGCGCGCACATCGCCATTGTCCAGAACCTTGCCTTCGCCAACGGCAACAATTTCACCCTGATTGGGCTTTTCCTTGGCGGAACCGGGCAGCACGATGCCTCCGGCGGTGGTTTCTTCTTCTTCCTTGCGACGAACGACCACGCGGTCGTACAGCGGACGGATTTTCATTGCTGAATGTCTCCTAGTAACGGTGTTATACAGGCCCCCCGACGGGGGTTAGCCTGCTCAATGGGGGCGCCCGGAGGGCATTTCAAGACCCGTTTAGCACTCTCGTCGAGAGAGTGCTAATTCTAGTGGTGAAGGCCGCGCTGTCAAGCACGCAGAGAAAGCGGCGGTCGCTGAACCTTTTTCCAGTACTTTCAGTGTGTTAGCTGGAAAAAGATGAACAAGGGCTTACTCGTCGACCCGGCGATAGTCGCCCTCGATGGTCTGGTGGCGGACCGGGTCACGCTCCGGGGCGTAGCGCTCCGGCCGGGAGCCGGTAACCACGCGGCCCAGCCGCCGCCGCAGCGGGCCAAGCAGGACGATCAGGGCAAGGACATCGGTGATCATGCCGGGAAACATCAGCAACAGGCCAGCCAGCCCCACCGCCATGTCATCCATCAGCAGGTGCACCCCCAGCACCCTGCCCTCCTGGGCCTCGCGCAGGTGCTGGAACATCCTGCCCAGGCCCTGGCGCTGCAGGATCAGCAGACCCAGCACCAAGGTGGCGAAAACGTAAAGCAGCGCGGTCAGCACGCTGGTCTGCGCACCCAGCTGGATCAGGGTCGCCAGTTCCAGCCAGGGCAGGAGCAAAAACAGTAGTCGCATGGCATCCTCCTCACTGGCAAACAGTGGGGGCGCCAGGGACGAAAAACAAGGCTGCCTGCAGCGCACGGCATCAACTTGCCACACCCTACCGCCAGGGAGTGCAGCCTGAGTCAGGGCCATTCTACCAGTGATAATTCAGGCCGACCGACCAGGTCTGGTCTTTTTTGTGCACCGCGTCCTCGCCGGGCAGGTTGTCGTTGTCGTACTCCAGCTGGACGGTGGTGCTGAAGTGGCCGTTGATGGGGTACTTGAGGCCGGTAAGGGTGCTGATTTCAAAGTCGTCGGAATCCTCGAAAGCCTGCAGCAGGGCCTGGCGATGAAAGAACTCCATACCGCGGTCGTTGAAACGCCAGGCGAAATCCAGGTTCCACAGGAAGGCCGGTGTGGCGCGGTGGCGCCCGGAGCGAAAGCGTTCGTCCACGTAGTTGAGCGTGCCCTTGCCCAGCAGGTCGATATAGCGGGTTTCGAGAAACTGGTAGCCCATGCCCAAACCGGTCAGCGAGCGCCGGTCGATGCCCTTGAACTCATCGCGCTCATAGGATGCGTTGCCCGCGGCAAACCAGCGCTGGGTGAAAAACTGGTCGTACTGGTAGGCGCCGCGCCACATGTGGCGGTCGAGGGAGTCTTCCAGGTTCTCCTGCTGGTAGCGCACGGCGACGGTGTGCCGC
>JBKDZQ010000666.1:0-5780 GCA_047971325.1 Parahaliea sp. | reverse complement strand
ATCAGCGATGTGGTGGACGACAGGCTGCTGGACTATTGCCGCCGCCAGCGCCGGGTGGGGGACTGTGTGGACGCGGACAGCCTGTCCTGGCTGCAACGCTGGGGCATTGTGGGGGAGGCTGTCCGGCTGCGGGACGGGCACTTGTATCGCGGCGAGACCGTGCTGGACAACGACCTGACCCGTCCCGCGACCCGCGCCGCCCTGTTGGCCGAGACCTGGGGCCAGCGCCTGCGCGGTGGCCATGTGCTGCACGGTGGATTTTTCCTCGGTCCACGCCGCTTTTACCAGCGCCTGCGGGAACTCCCCGAGGAGCTGGCCGCCCTGCTGTGCATGACCGGTGTCGAGCGCACCAACCAGCTGCTGGGGGATGTGCCACTGTACAGTGCCCAGCGCCGCGCCGCGCGCTTCATCAACACCGGCATGAAGGTGACGCTGTCCGGGGCAGTCTGCTCCGATGCACTGGAGGATGCCACCGTGGTCAGCGGCGTCGGCGGGCAGTACAACTTCGTCGCCATGGCCCAGGACCTGCCGGGGGCCCGCTCGGTGCTTTGCATACGCAGTACCCGCGGCTCCGGGCGCCAGTTGCAATCCAATATCGTCGCCCGCTATGGTCACACCACCATCCCCCGCCACCTGCGGGACGTGGTGGTGACCGAATACGGCATCGCCGACCTGCGCGGCCAGAGCGACCGGGAGGTGGCCTGCCGGCTGATTCATATTGCCGACTCGCGGTTTCAGGGCGCGCTGCTGCGCCAGGCGGTGGTCAGTGGCAAGGTGGAGGAGAGCTACCGGATTCCCGCGGCCTGGAGCAACAATACGCCGGCGCGCCTCGAGGCGGCGCTGGGGGAGTTCCGTCGTCGCGGTTATCTGCTGGACTATCCCTTTGGCAGCGATCTCACCGCCCAGGAGCAGGCGCTCGGCGACTGCCTGCGGGCCCTGCAGGCAGGGCGCCGGCAGCCGGCACAGCTGGCGGCCCTGGCCTGGCGGGCCCTGCGGCAAGCGCCGCCGCCCGCCGCCGTGGCTCCCTATCTGGAACGCTTGCAACTGGCCCACGCCCAGGGGCTGGGTGAGCGGGTGGTGGCGACACTGCTCGCCCGGCTGCTGTACGAGCGCGGCTGGCTGGAGAGCCAGAGCTGAAACTGCGTGGGCAAAGGCCGGCGGGCCGGCGCTGGCACCCCATTCGCACTGACGGTATGCTTGCGGGCATGGACAGGCACGGCGACAGCAAACTGGTGATTGCGATTTCTTCGCGGGCCCTGTTCAACCTGGACGAAAGCCACGCCGTCTATGAGCAGGAGGGCCTGGCCGCCTATTCTGCCTACCAGATCGCCCGTGAAGACCAGGTGCTGGAGCCCGGCGAGGCCTTTCCCATGGTGCAAAAACTGCTGCGCTTGAACGAGCCGGCCAGCGAGAAGGCCCGGGTCGAGGTGGTGCTGCTGTCGCGCAACAGCGCCGATACCGGCCTGCGCGTGTTCAATTCCATCGAGCATTTTGGCCTGCCCATCACCCGCGCCGCCTTCTGTGGTGGTGAAAGTCCCTGGCGCTACATTCAGGCCTTCGGTTGCCAGCTGTTCCTGTCCACCGAGGCGGACGATGTGCGTCACGCGCTGGAGTGCGGGGTGGCGGCGGCAACGCTGGTGTCGTCCCGCGGCGGGGTCTCCGGCAGCGAACAGTTGCGTTTTGCTTTCGATGGCGACGCCGTGCTGTGATCCGATGAGGCCGAGCGTGTCTACACGTCCGAGGGGCTGGAAGCCTTTACCGCCAGCGAGCGGGCGGCCGCCCACCGGCCCCTGGGGGGCGGCCCCTTCAAGCCCTTCCTGGCGGCCCTGCACCGCCTGCAGCAGAGCTTTCCCGCCAGCGAGGCGCCGATCCGCACCGCTCTTGTGACCGCGCGTTCCGCACCGGCCCACGCCCGGGTGATCCGCACCCTGCGGGCCTGGAATATCCGCATTGATGAGTCGATTTTCCTCGGTGGCCTGAACAAGACAGAGTTCCTGCGCGCCTACCAGGCGGATGTGTTCTTCGACGACCAGCAGACCCACTGCGCCTCTGCCGGGCCCCACATCGCCACCGGGCATGTTCCCCACGGTGTTGCCAACGCCTGAGCCGATGTTGCGGGGCCGCTGGCGGCAGCGGTGATAGATGGCTACTATTCTCAAAAGTTCTTTGCCCGTGCGTTCTAGTGCGAAAAATGCATAATCGCCGGGTGTCTGGAGACCAGCATGAAATTGCAGCAACTGCGCTACATCTGGGAAGTGGCTCACCACGACCTGAATGTGTCCGCCACTGCCCAGAGCCTGTATACCTCCCAGCCCGGTATCAGCAAGCAGATCCGCCTGCTGGAGGATGAACTGGGGGTCGAGGTGTTTGCCCGCAGCGGCAAGCACCTGACCCATGTGACCCCCGCCGGCGAGGTCATTCTCAGGGCGGCAGGGGAGGTGTTGCGCAAGGTCGACAGTATCAAGCAGGTGGCCCAGGAGTACTCCAACGAGAAAAGGGGCAGCCTGTCCATCGCCACTACCCACACCCAGGCGCGCTACGCCCTGCCGGCGACCATCCGCGCCTTTATCGAGCGCTATCCCGAGGTGTCGCTGCATATGCACCAGGGCACCCCGATGCAGATTTCCGAGATGGCGGCCGATGGCACCGTCGACTTTGCCATTGCCACCGAGGCCATGGAGCTATTTGCCGATCTGGTGATGATGCCCTGTTACCGCTGGAACCGCTGTGTGCTGGTGCCCCGCGACCACCCGCTGACCCGCCTGCCCGAGCTGAGCCTGGAAGACGTGGCCGCCCACCCCATCGTTACCTATGTGTTTGGCTTTACCGGACGCTCCCGGCTGGATGAGGCTTTCATGGCCAAGGGCCTGGTGCCCAAGGTGGTCTTCACCGCCGCCGATGCCGACGTGATCAAGACCTATGTGCGGCTGGGGCTCGGTATCGGCATTGTCGCCGCCATGGCCTATGACCCGAGCGTCGACAGCGACCTGGTTCCCCTCGATGCCAGTGGCCTGTTCGCCGCCAGTGTCACCCGTATCGGCTGCCGTCGAGGCACCTTCCTGCGTGGCTACATGTACCGTTTTATCGAGGATTTTGCGCCCCACCTGACCCGGGATGTGGTGGACAGGGCCTTCGCCTGCAACAACAAGGCCGACCTGGAGGTGCTGTTTGCCGGCCTGGACTTGCCCGTTTATTGAGCGTGCCGCCGATGGGCCTGTGGCCGAAATGGTTAATCCCCAGAATTTTACCGGTCCATCGGGTGGATACGGCAAGGCCTGTCCTTTAGCATTGCCCTGCAACCAAACTCTACACATCCCTGCGATCTGTCATGGAGCCCGTCACTATGAAAGTAACGATGAAAATCCTGTGTCCCCTGCTGCTGGTCTCGCTCGCCTCCTGCGGGCCCGCCGAACAGGGCGATTCATCCGCGGGCCATCCGGACCCGGGGGCGGGGGGCGCGGCGACTGAATTCGCACCCTACCGCAACCCGGACCTCAATACTTCTACCCAGGGCGGCGTGGATTACGCTGGCGTGGACTGGGAGGCGGTATGTCTCAATGTCAAACCGGTGGTCTACCCCGGTTGCGACCAGGTGGCCCCCACCAGCCACATCCTGTCTAGCGAGAGTGTTTCCGAGTTCACCTGCGACAAGGAAAAGCAGAAGCTCGAACGTTTGCGCACCCCCGATCCGGAGTTGCCCGGTAACCCCTGGCATCATTGCAAGAGCGAATTCCATACCGCCCTCGGCTGGCGGCTCAAGGACGAGGTCTATTTCGAACAGGGGCTCCGTCCCCGCGAGTACACCGATCTGCAGCTGGATGCCTGGGTCGAGCGCAATCTGCCGGGCCTGGTCTACAAGCTGTAGCTGATCCGCCAGGCCGGCAACACCGCGGACGGGTGGGTGCTTGCGCTGGCCGGCCCCACCCGCTAGATTGACGCGCCCCATTACCCTGCCTGGAGTTTTACATGGAACTGGCCTGTCTCGACCTGGAAGGTGTGCTCGTCCCGGAAATCTGGATTGCCTTTGCCGAGAAAACGGGGATTGACGCCCTGCGCGCCACCACCCGCGACATCCCCGACTACAACGTGCTAATGCGCCAGCGCCTGGGCTTGCTGGATCAGCACGGGCTGAAAATCGGCGATATCCAGCAGGTGATCGCCACGCTGTCGCCACTGCCCGGCGCGGTGGAATTCGTGGACTGGTTGCGGGAGCGCTTCCAGGTCATCATCCTGTCCGACACGTTCTACGAATTTTCCCAACCCCTGATGCGTCAGCTCGGCTGGCCCGCCCTGTTCTGCCACCGCCTGATCATCGATGCCTCCGGTCGGGTGGTGGATTACAAACTGCGCCAGCAGGACCCCAAGCGGGCCTCGGTGAAGGCGCTGCACAGCCTGAATTACCGGGTGATTGCCGCTGGCGACTCCTACAATGATACCACCATGCTGGCCGAAGCCGACGCCGGCATCCTGTTTCACGCGCCGGACAATGTGATTGCCGAGTTCCCCCAGTTTCCGGCGGTGCATACCTACGAAGATCTCAAGCAGGCGTTCATCGCCGCACGTGACCGCCCGCTGACGCTGTAGCTGTCTTGGCTCGCCGGGAACACGGTTCCCGGTGGGCGCAGCAAACCCTATCGGTCCTGGCTTCCGCCTGCAGTGCAGGCGCAGGACGTCTCTCCAGCTATTCGGCAGCATTCTGCGTCTGCGCCATTGGGTTTTACCGAGCGGTTCCGCCAAGCCAGTGGTTTGGGATGGGAACCATCGAAGGAGGGGTTCATCAATACTGTCATTGCTTATATTTGCGGGCGGGCGGGCTGGGTGGGAGCCGTGTACCGCGCTGGAAGAGGTGGGTTTAAGCACTTGTTATTCGTGTAGAATGTCAATTTTGGTGTCACCTCGGGAAATTGACTCCCTATGGTGGCTGAATTACTGTGTGGCGCCGACAATGTGGCAGACCAGTTGCCTGAGTCTGCCGTTCTCGATGCGCACATCCCCAGAAGCTTCGAGGAGCGTGATCCAGGTACTCCTCCGGTACCGGCGCGGCAACAGCTACAGCCTGGGAAACAAGGATTATGACAGCAAACAACGACCAAGCCCTTATCGCCACACTGGAAAACCCGTTCGCCCAACGCAGCGAGATGGAGTTCAAGGTTCCCGGACAGATCGCCAGCGAACCGGGTCTCTACGAATCCGCGCTCAAGGCGGGCTGGGCCCTGCAGCAGCGGCCCTACCAGGCGGCGGGTGTCAAGAATATCCAGCGCCAGCACCAGAAAAACCGCATGACGGTGTGGGAGCGCATTGAATTTCTGGCGGACGACGCGCCTACCGTGCTGTACCAGAACTGGGGCCCGAATCTCGATGGTGCCTCCCTGGTTACCGCGCTGATCAAGGTCGGTGGCCGCGATGTCGCCATCTACGGTCACGATTTCACCGTGCGGGCCGGCTCCATGGACGCCACCAACGGCAAGAAGCTGGCGCGTCTGTTTGAGCTGGCGGCCAAGCGTCGCATTCCGCTGGTAGGGTTGAATGATTCTGCCGGCGCCTATATTCCCGCCGGGGTCGGTGGACTGGATGGCTATGCCGATGCCTTTACCGCCCTGCGCAAGATTTCCGGTGTGGTGCCCTCCATCATGTGCATGTTCGGCTTTAACGCCGGCGGCGGTTCCTACCTGCCGCGCCAGGGCAGTTTCCTGATCCAGCCCAATGAAACCTTCTTCGGTCTTACCGGTCCCGGCGTGGTGAAATCGGTCCTGGGCGAGGATGTCACCCCCGACGAACTC
>JBKDZQ010000665.1:0-8699 GCA_047971325.1 Parahaliea sp. | reverse complement strand
GGACCGGCCCATCCTCACCGCCATCACCGCTCTGGCCATCCTGCAATTACTGGACGGCCTGCTGTCACGGGGCGATGCGCTGGTAGTGCTGCTGGTGTTCGTAGTGCTGATCACCTGGACCATCCGCCAGAGCCTGCAAGGCCGGGGCGACAGCCTGGGCGCCGAACTGGAGGCAGAACTGCCGGCCCGGGTCATGCCCATGCGCACGGCCTGGCTGTGGCTGGGGCTGGGCCTGCTGGTACTGATCGGCAGTTCCCGCCTGCTGGTATGGGGCGCCGTGGACATGGCCCACCTCTTCGGTGTCAGCGACCTGATCATCGGTCTGACCATTGTCGCCGTCGGCACCTCGCTGCCGGAGCTGGTGTCCTCGGTCATGGCCGCCCGCAAGGGCGAGCACGACATGGCGCTTGGCAATGTCATCGGGTCCAACCTGTTCAACACCCTGGCGGTGGTAGGCATTGCCGGCACCATCAGCCCGATTCCGGTCGAGCCGGCCATCGTCACCCGGGACATGAGCGTCATGGCGGCACTGACCATGTCCCTGTTCGTGCTCGGCTTCAGCCTGCGCCCGGCCAGTCGCCGCATCAACCGGGTAGAGGGCGGTGCCCTGCTGATCTGCTTTTTCGCCTACTCCACATACCTGGTGCGCACCTACCTGACACAGGTGCCCGGCGTGACTGGCTGAGGCGCGGGGGCTTAGCGCAGCTGCGCCAGATCCTGTTTCTGGAAAGGACGCGCACTGCCCAGCTGCCCCTCTCGCACCAGTGCCGCCCAGTCCGGGTTGGCAATCAGCGCACGCCCCACCGCCACCAGGTCGAACTCCTGGCCGCTCATGCGGCGCAGCAACTCATCCAGGCTCGCGGGCTCGGCCTCCCGGAAGACGGTTTCACCCGGCACCGGGATAAAGTCCTGATCGAGGCCCACACTACCCACCGTAATGGCCGGCTTGCCACTCAGTTTGCGGGTCCAGCCGGCCAGATTCAGCTCTGAGCCCTCGAATTCCGGCTCCCAGAAACGGCGTGTCGAGCAGTGAAAAATATCCACTCCCGCAGCCGCCAGGGGAGCCAGAAAACGTTCGAGATCACCCGCATTATCCACCAAGCGGGCGCTATAATCCTGCTGTTTCCACTGGGACCAGCGCAGGATCACCGGAAAATCCGGCCCCACCGCCGCGCGCACCGCCTCGATAATCTCCACCGCAAAGCGACCGCGCTTTTCCAGCGAGCCGCCGTAGGCGTCGTCGCGCACATTGGTGCCGGCCCAGAAAAACTGGTCGATCAGATAGCCGTGGGCACCGTGGATTTCCACCGCATCGAAGCCAAGCCGCCTGGCATCCGCAGCAGCGCGGGCAAAAGCCGCGACGACCTCATCGATATCCCCCTGGCTTATGATGTGGCGGTTGACCTTGCCGGGCAGATTCATACCGGAAGGCGTGTAGCCCGGCACATCACCCTCCGGGGGCGTACCGGCCTTGCGCATGCCGCCACAGTGCCACAGCTTGGGGGCGATTTTGCCGCCTTCGGCATGCACGGCCTGCGCCACCCGCCGCCAGCCGGCAAGGCGCTCCTCACCGTGAAAATAGGGCACATCGGGATAGCCGCTGGCGGCGATGTGATCGATGCAGGTGCCCTCGGTGACAATCAGGCCCACCCCGCCGGCGGCCCGGCGCCGATAGTACTCGACCACATCCGCCCCGGGCACATTGCCGGGCGAAAAATTGCGGGTCATGGGCGCCATCACAATACGGTTGGCCAGGCTCAGGGTGCCGAGCTGGAAAGGCTGGAACAGGGGGCTGGTGTCGCTATTCACGGCATACTCCTCGGGGTGGATGCTGCTGTTTCGGTGGTCCGGCTTCGCGGAGGCGGGAGCATAGCACCGATACCGGCCCCGGGGGCAAGCCCGGGCGACAGCGACCTTCGCAACGACAAGGCAACGACAATATTGTCATATCCCAGCGCCTTCGCTAACCTGCTGCTTTGCTCGCATCCGGAGCCAATCGCCACCTTGCACCCGCATCGCCAGCCCTTAGTGCGCACTGTGTCCGCCCAGCCCGGCCACTTGTTGACGGGACCGACAGCGCCGTGAGCACAGCCCTGCGGGTGGCCCGGCTGTTCGACGGTGAACAGTGGCTGCGGCAACAGTGGCTGCTGATCGAACACGGGCAGGTCAGTGCACTGCGGGCGGATCGGGGCGAGCCGCCGCAGGCGGATACGCTCATCGACCTGCCCGATGGTTTCCGGGCCCCCGGCTTCATCGACCTGCAGGTCAACGGCGGCGGCGGGGTACTGCTCAACAACCAGCCCGACGCCGCCGGTGTCCGCCGCATGGTGGCGGCCCACCGCGCCACCGGCACCACCGCCATGCTGCCCACCCTGATCAGCGATACACCCGCCGTGCACCGCGCCGGCGTGGCGGCGGTGCGGGCCGCGCAGGATGCGGGCGAAGCTGGCGTGCTGGGAGTCCATATCGAGGGCCCTTTTTTCGCACTGGAGCGGCGCGGCACCCATCGGGAGGGCTTCCTGCGCCCGCCGAGCGCGGAGGATATCGACTGGCTGGCCGGTCTCGGCGCGCAGCTGACCACCGTGCTCACCGCCGCCCCGGAACAGCTGCCCGCCGGCGCCATCGCCCGGTTGAGCGCGGCCGGTGTGCTGGTCTGCGCCGGCCACACCAATGCCACCTGGGAGCAAATTGCGGCCGCCCGTGCCGAGGGCCTGCGCGGCTTCACCCATCTCTATAACGCCATGAGCCCACTGGTTGCGCGCGAGCCGGGCACGGTCGGCGCGGCGCTGCTGGCCGGCGACTGCTGGGCGGGCATCATCGCCGACGGCCACCACGTGCATGCGCAGAGTATTCGCCTCGCCCACCGGCTCCTGCCCCGGGGCAGGCTCTGCCTGGTGACCGACGCCATGGCCACCGTGGGTGGCGACAGGGACTGGTTTGAACTCTACGGCGAGCGCATCGCGCTGCGCGACGGCCGCCTGGTCAACGCCGAGGGCGCCCTGGCCGGCAGTGCCATCGGTATGATCGACGCCCTGCGCTACTGTCACCGTACCGTTGACCTGGCGCTGGAGGAGTGCCTGCGCATGGCCGCCACCTATCCCGCCGCTTTCCTGCGCCAACAGCATCGGCTGGGACGTATCGCTCCCGGCGACCGAGCCGATTTCGTGCGCCTGGACACTGAGTTGCGGGTGCTGGACACCTGGGTGGCCGGCGTGCGGGAAAGCCATCGTCCCAGCAATCCAGACTCACCCTAGATCCAATGGCGCTGACTCAAGGCAGCCAGAGCTTGGTTCAGGTGCATTTCACCCGGCCGCTGTAGGCCTTAAGTCAGTGCCATTGACCCTGGATCGGGCTGCGCCGGAAGGACGCCACAGCCCACCGTTCAGTCGCCGTCCAGCCAGCCGTCGATGTAATGCCGTGCCAGGTCGTGGGCGTTGAACTGCGCATCCAGCACCGCGATAAAGGTGAACACCCCGGTGAGCTTGCGGGCAATCAGGGCGAATTCCCGGGTGGGCGGGGTGAAGTGGCGGGTGGCGGCGTAGCCGGCGGCCTGCTTGCCCATGCGGCGCAGCAGCTGCGAGCGCCCCCAGCAGTATTCGCCGCGCTCGTTGAGGTGCTCCGGTGGCAGCCGGGCGGGGTCGGTCAGCGGCTCCAGCAGGCCCAGGCAGAAGTCGGTGAAACTGCTCCGCGCCTCGGCGCTGCTGTCCTTGCGCAGGCAGCCCAGCCCCACCAGGCTGCTGCCCAGCACCTCCCGGTCGCCAGCCATGCCGGCGGCGATGGTGTTGCCCAGGTGCAGCAGAAATTCGTCTGCCGGCGCGATCACCGCGCCAAAATCCAGCAGGATGAGTTGGTCCCCCTGCTCCGACAGCGACAGCAAATAGTTGCCAAAATTGGGATCGGTCTGCAACAGGCCCCAGTCATACAGCTCCAGCAAGAACAGCTCCAGCATCGCCTTGCCCAGGGCATTGCGCCGGGCCTGGCCGAGCCGGGCCACCTCGGAGCGGGTCACGCGCAGGCCGCTGACATACTCCAGCGCCAGTACCGGGCCATCGCTGAACTCGCGGTACAGGCGCGGCACCCGGTAGCGCACGTTGATACTACCGGCATTGCTCGCCGCCACCAGCCGGCCCATTTCCCCGACCAGTTCCGCCTCCCGGGCATAGTCGATTTCCCGGTGCAGTTGCAGGCGCATGCTGTCCAGCCAGTCGTCCAGGTCGCGCCCGGCCTTGACCCAGCGCGCCAGCAGCAGCATGCGCACGACAGTGTCGAAATCGTCGTCGATCACCTCCGCCAGCCCCGGGTACTTGACCTTGAGCACGATCTCCTCGCCGGTGGCCCGCACCCGCGCCCGGTGCACCTGGGCCAGCGAGGCCGCGGCCAGCGCCCTGGTATCGATCTCCAGCTCGCCCATGCGGGCGCCCAGGGCCGACCGTAACTGGGGTTCTATCGAGGCATAGGGCAGCGGCTCGGTGCCGGCTTCCAGGCTGTGCAGGGCCTCGGTCAGTGCCGGGGGCAGGAAGTGCTCGCCGAGCAGGGCCATCATCTGGCCGATCTTCACATAGGTGCCCTTGAGTCGACCGAGCTCGGCGACAAAACGCTGGGCCTCGCGGCGGGCGAAGGCCGAATCCAGGCGCTCACCCTCCGTTCCGCGCAGTTTCTGCAGCGCCCCGTCCAGGGCGAAGGCGCCCCCGGCCCGCAGGCCCGCCAGCGACACGCTCAGGCCGCGGCCAATGCCGCCGCGACGAATACCTTTTCTGTTGCCCGCCATGCGCGTTATTTCCTGTCCAGCAACAACGCCGCCAGACGCTTGCGGTGATGAAGAGCGTCGCCGAATTGCTGTCGACTCCACTGGGCACGACGGATATAGAGCTGGGCGTCACATTCGTAGGTAAACCCCATGCCACCGTGGAACTGCACCGCCCGGTCACCCGCCTGCAGCAGCACCTCGCTGGCCTGGGCCTTGGCCATGCGGCAGGCAATTTCCGCAGCGACACAGAGCGGCCCGCTGCGCAGCAGACTGGCCGCATGGTAGACAAAGGAGCGGGCGGCGTCGATGCCCATGAGAAGATCTACACAGGGGTGTTTCAGCGCCTGATAGGAGCCGATCAGGCGACCGAACTGGCGGCGGGTTTTCAGGTACTCCACGGTAGTGTCCAGGCAGGCCGCCGCGCTGCCGGTGGCCTCGGCGGCGCAGAGCAGGGCACCCAACAGGTAGTGGTCGCGCAGGGCCGCCGCCACCGCCTCGCCCTCGATGATCGCCCCTGGCGCCACCCGCACCCCGCTGAAGTCCACCGCGGCGGCGCGTTTGGTCTGGTCCACCAGGGTGTGCGCCCGCACCGCGCCGGCCGGCAACTGCCCCGCCTCCACCAGCGCCAGCGCCGGCCGACCCCGGTGGCGGGCCACCACGACATACCAGTGCGCGACCTGGGCATCGGTGACCAGGTACTTGCCGCCCCGCAGCGCACCATCCCCGTCAATGGCGCATGCCTCGACGGCTGCGCCCCAGTCACTGCTTTCCAGCAGCGCCACGGTGGCCGGAGCGCCGGCGGCCACCGCCGACAGCATGGCCTCGGCCCGCGCATCACCCACTGCGCGCTGCACCAGCTGCCCGGCCAGGATACTGCTGATCAGTGGCGTCCCCAGCAGCGCCCGGCCCAGGGCCTCGGCAATGGCCACCGCGTGCGACATGTCCAGCCCCCCACCACCCACCGACTCCGGCAGGGCCAGGCCGGGCCAACCCAGGGCCGCCATGTCGCGCCACAGTTCCTGGTCGAAACCGGTGGCGCTGTCCAGTTGCGCGCGCACCGCGCCGATGGGCGCGCGCCGACGGCAGAAATCCCGGGCCGCGTCCATGACCATGGCCTGGGTTTCATCGAAGTGCAGGGCGGTGCTGAGGGCGGAGGTCATGGCAATCTCCTATTTCGGCAGGCCAAGGACGCGCTCGGCGATGATATTGGCCTGCACCTGGCTGGTGCCACCGCCAATGGTGGTGGAAAAATTGTTGAAGTAGGCGCGCTGCCAGAAACCGCCCTGGCGCGCCTGGTCGTCACCCACGTAGAGGCCACCAGCGGCACCCTGCAGACCCACCGCGAACTGGCGCATGCGGCGGCCATATTCCGAGAATTGCAGCTTGTTCGCCAGCGGCAGGGAGTGGGGGTGGTCCGTGGTGAGCGGGCCGATGGCGGCACGTTTGTGGTTCAGGGCCATGGCCTGCTCCTCCATGATCAATTGCACCAGTTGGTCGCGCACCACCGGGTCCGCCAACAGGGGCCCGCCATCGCGGGTCATATCGCGCAACTGGTCGATCATGTCGTCTATCGCCACCCGCTCGAAGGCCAGCCCACCGGCGGCACCGGCTTCCGCCCCGCGCTCGTACTGCAGGGTTCGCATGGCGATCTTCCAGCCCTGGCCTTCCGCGCCCATCAGGCAATCGGCGGGTATGCGCGAATCGGTGAAGAAGGTTTCGGTAAAGCCGTACTCTCCGGTGATCTTGCGGATGGGCCGGGTCTCCACCCCCGCCACCCGCATGGGCGCCAGAAAATAGGACAGGCCGTCGTACTTGCGGCTGGCGTCCGGGTCGGTGCGCGCCAGCAGAATCATGTACTTGGCGTAATTGCCGAGGGTCGTCCAGATCTTGCTGCCGTTGATCAGGTAGTCATCGCCCTGGCGCAGGGCGCGGGTACGCACACCGCCCAGATCGGAACCGTGATCGGGTTCGGAAAAGCCCTGGCACCAGATATCCTCGGCGCTGAGGATGCCCTTCAGGTAGCGCGCTTTCTCCACCTCGGTGCCGATGTCATTGATCAGCGGTCCGGCCCAGCCAAGGCCGATCACATTCAGGCAAATGGGCACCGCGTGGCGACGCATTTCCTCGTCGGCAATGCGCTGGAACACCGGGGCCACGCCGCCGCCACCGTATGCCCGCGGC
The DNA here is from genome assembly GCA_047971325.1 of Parahaliea sp. Taxonomy (GTDB): domain Bacteria; phylum Pseudomonadota; class Gammaproteobacteria; order Pseudomonadales; family Halieaceae; genus Parahaliea. Next base: position 1,771 of record JBKDZQ010000665.1, on the reverse strand, counting down.
CAGGCCAGGCCCAGATAGCCCGCCGACCACACCCGGTGTTGCCACTCGCGCAAAAAATCGAGTTGTTGTTCGCTACCCACCTCCATGAAGGACTGGGGCAGCAAAAAGCCCGGGTCGGCGGGCTTGTTGTCCGCCATCCAGGCCGCTACCTGACGGCGAAAATCGCTAAGTTCCCCTTCGCTGTGACTCACTTGGCTTCCCTCGGACGGCTGTGGTGTCGGTGACACCCGGTGAGCACCGGGCATTAAAAGTCGTATTGCCGGGCGGCCAGATCGCGCATGATTTCCTCGGAGCCGCCGCCGATGGCGTTGACCCGCACCTCCCGGTAAATGCGCTCCACCCGGTTGCCACGCATGTAGCCGATGCCGCCAAGAATTTGCATCGCCTCCCGGGCACAGAACTCCAGGGTCTCGCTGGCCTGAACCTTGAGCATGGCGATATCCCCTGGATTTGGCTGGTCGGCGACCATGCTTTCGTAGCACAGCCGCAGGTAGGCCTGGGTGGCGTTGATCTTCTGCTTCATCTGGGCGATCTTGTGGCGAATGACCTGATGGTCCGCCAGCCGCCTGCCGAAGGTGCGGCGCTCTCTGGCCCAGGTCACGGCCTCTTCCAGACACACCCGCGCCTGGGCCTCCATGCTGGCGGCCATGCTCATGCGCTCGCTGTTGAAATTGGTCATAATGACGCGAAAACCGCGATTTTCCTCGCCGATGAGCTGGTCCACTGGCACCCGCAACTGATCGAAATACAAGGTGGCGGTGTCCGAGGCCCACCAACCCTGCTTGCGGGTCAGGGGAGTGCGGGAGAAACCCTCGGCGTCGGCGGGAATCAACAGCATGGATACACCACCCGCACCCGCGCCACCGGTGCGCACGGCAGTTGAAACCCAGTTGGCACGCATACCGCCGGTGATGTAGGTCTTGCTGCCGTTGACCACATAGTGTTCGCCGTCGCGCACCGCGGTGGTACTGATGTTCGCCACGTCGGAGCCGGCGCCGGGCTCGGTGATACCCAGGGAGATATGCCGTTCACCGGACAACACCGCGGGCGCCACCGCCTGCTTCATGGCTTCGCTGCCCCAATGGATCACCGGCGGCAGGCCGATGCTGTGGACCATCAGGCTGGCATTCACCCCCCCGACGCCAAGACGCGCCATTTCCTCCGCCGCGATCCAGTGATACCAGATATCGGTACCCTCAGTGATACCGCCGTAGGCCTCGGGGTAACCGAGCCCCAAAAGGCCCACCGCTGCCGCCTTGGGCCACAGCGCCGCCGGCAGTTCACCGGCCTCATCCCACTGTTCGGCGGAGGGCGCAATCTCGGTATCCACAAAGCGCCGCAGCTGCTCGCGCCAGGCGTGATGACTGGCCCCCAGGTGGGGGTTGGGTAAACGGGCACTGTCAAAATCCAGCGACATGATACAGCTCCTGGTACAGAGTCATAGTGAGACCAGGGCAGCACCCCGGTCCAAAGAGCCTTGCTACTTGCGGTAATCCAATGGCGGTGCGCGATCCCCCAGCAGGGCCTCGTAGCGGAAGTCCTTGCCGCGGCGGCTTTCGAACTCCTCTCGCGCGGCCCGCAACAGGGCCGGGTCCTGGTAGAGATCGGCGGCGGTCAGGGCCATGGTCTTGGCGGCCACCATCATGCCCTTGTGGCCGATGGACATACCGCCGGCGGCAATGGCTTGCCAACTGTGGGGGGCGGTGCCCGGCACCCAGGTCGCGGCGCGCATCTCGGCGGTGGGCACCTGCCAGCTCACATCGCCGACATC
>JBKDZQ010000664.1:0-5385 GCA_047971325.1 Parahaliea sp. | reverse complement strand
ATTTACCGGAGAATCAACATGACAACCCTGCACTACGACCTGTTTGTAATCGGCGCCGGCTCCGGCGGTGTGCGCGCCGCGCGCATGGCGGCGGGCTTTGGCGCCCGGGTGGCGGTGGCGGAGGACCGCTTCATGGGTGGCACCTGCGTCAATGTCGGCTGCGTACCGAAAAAACTCTATGTCTACGCCTCGGAGTACGGCAAAGCCTTCGAGGACGCCCGCGGCTTTGGCTGGGACAGCCAGCAGCCGGCTTTCGACTGGGCCACCCTGCGCGACAACAAGAAAGACGAGATCAGTCGTCTCAACGCCATCTACGAGCGCCTGCTGGAGGGCGCCGGTGTCGACATCATCGACGGCCGCGCCCGCATTGTCGACGCCGGCACCGTGGCTGTCGGCGAGCGGCACTATCGCGCCGGCAAGATCCTCATCGCCACTGGCGGCTGGCCCCATGTACCGGAGTTCCCCGGCAGCCAGTACGCCACCACCTCCAACGAGATCTTCGACCTGAAGTCCTTCCCCCGCCGCCTGGTGGTGGTGGGCGGCGGCTATATCGCCGTGGAGTTCGTCGGCATCTTCAAGGGCCTGGGCGCCCACGTCACCCAGCTCTATCGCGGACCGCTGTTCCTGCGCGGCTTCGATAGCGATATTCGCACCCACGCCGCCACCGAGATCACCAACAGCGGCGTTGACCTGCGCTTTGAAACCAATGTCACCGCCATCACCCGCCATAGCGGGGCCCTGCTGCTGGACCTCACCGACGGCAGCCAGCTGGAAGCCGACTGCGTGCTCTACGCCACCGGCCGCAAACCCCATCTGGAGGGTCTGGGACTGGAGCAGGTCAGCGTGGCGCTCTCCGACAGCGGCCACATCGTGGTGGACGACGATTACGAGACCAGCGAGCCCGGCATCTACGCCGTGGGTGATGTGACCGGCCGCATGGAACTGACCCCGGTGGCGCTGGCGGAGGGCATGGCCTTCGCCCGCCGCCAGTTCGGCAAGCTGGAGCAGCCGGTGGATTACGACTTCATTCCCTCAGCAGTGTTCTGCCAGCCCAACATCGGCACTGTGGGCTTCACCGAGGACGAGGCGCTGGAACAATTCGGCCATCTGCGGCTGTACAAGTCGAGCTTTCGCCCGATGAAACACACCATGAGCGGGCGGGAGGAAAAATCCTTCATGAAACTCATCGTCGACCACGCCAGCGACCGCGTGGTGGGCGCCCACATGATCGGCCCGGACGCCGGGGAGATCATCCAGGGGCTGGCCATCGCCATGCGCGCCGGCGCCACCAAGGCCCTGTTCGACTCCACCATCGGCATCCATCCCACCGCGGCGGAGGAATTCGTCACCATGCGCGAAGTCTGGCGCGAGGTGCAAAAAGAAAACTGAGCGCAGCGGCGGCGACCATGATCAAGGCCGAATCACTGACTCGCCGCTACGGGCGCGTCACCGCCGTCAGGCAGGTCAGTTTCCATATCGAAGGCAATGGCGTGGTCGGCCTGCTCGGCCACAACGGCGCCGGCAAATCGACCCTGATGAAAATGCTCAGTGGCTACCTGGAACCCACCGCCGGGCGACTGCAAGTGAGCGGTTACGACTACGCCGACGGCTGTCGCCCCACCCAGCGTACCCTGGGCTACCTGCCGGAGGACCTGCCCCTCTACCCGGACATGCTGGTGGCCGACTACCTCGACTACGTGGCCATCTGCAAGGGCATTGTCCGCGCCCAACGCAGTGCCGCGCTGCGCGAAGCACTGGCGGCCACCAGCCTCGAAGCGCGCGCACTGGAGCGCATCAACCGCCTGTCCCGGGGCCTGCGCCAGCGGGTCGCGGTGGCCCAGGCCATCCTCGGCAAGCCCCGGCTGTTGATTCTCGACGAACCCGGCAACGGCCTCGACCCCCTGCAGACCCAGCAGATGCGCGAACTCATCAGCTATCTGGCGCGACGCGCCACGGTGATCCTCTCCACCCACATCCTGCAGGAGGTGGAGGCGCTGTGCGAACGGGTGCTGATAATGGATAGCGGGCACCTGGTACTGGACGCCCGCCTGGAAGACCTGCGCCGCAGCCACAGTCTGCTGCTGCGGGTGCACACGCCCTCGGACAGCCTGCGCGATGCACTCGGACAACTGCCGGCGGTGGTCGCCGTGCAGGGTCGCCCCGGCGAGGGTGAGTACCACCTGAGCCTGGGCGAAGACAGCACCGTCGACGCCGCCTCCACCGCCAGCGCCAATAGCGTGCATGTGAGGGCGGCCGGGTTGGTCAGCCTGCAGTGCCAGCAGCGCGACCTGGAAACGGTATTCCGGGACGCCATCGGCAAACAGGTGGACGGCGGGGCTCGCCAGCGGTGAGCGCACCCAAGGTCGTGCGCCGGGTGGCGATGAAGGAGCTGGGCTCGCTGTTCGCCTCCCCGGTGGCCTGGCTGTTCCTGGCCCTGTTCGCGGCGCTCACCCTGTTCGTGTTCTTCTGGGTGGAGACCTTCTTCGCCCGCAACGTCGCCGACGTGCGCCCCCTGTTCCAGTGGATGCCCCTGCTGCTGGCCTTCCTCGCCCCCGCCATCACCATGCGCGCCTGGAGCGAGGAGCGCGGTCGCGGCACCCTGGAGCACGTGCTGACCCTGCCGGCGGGCATCGGCCGCTTTGTGTTCGGCAAATTCCTCGCCAGCCTGGCACTGCTGGTACTGGCCCTGATCACCACCCTGCCGCTGCCGGTCACCGTGGCCCTGATCGCCCAGCTCGACACCGGCCCGGTCATCGCCGGCTACCTCGCGGCACTGCTGCTGGGGGCCGCCTATCTGAGCATCGGGCTATTCGTGTCCGCCTGCACCGGCAACAGCATGGTGGCGCTGATCGCGTCGGTGAGCCTGTGCGGCGGCCTCTACCTGCTGGGCAGCCCCTTCCTGACCGGCTTCTTCGACGACACCACCGGCAACTGGCTGCGGGCTCTGGGCAGTGGCTCCCGTTTCGGGAGCATCTGCCGCGGAGTGGTGGATGTGCGCGATCTCTACTACTACCTCTGCCTGTGCGGTGTGTTCCTGACCCTCAACGTCTATGCCCTGGAACGCTCGCGCTGGTCCCGGGCCCGCAGCCAGCGCCACCGCAACTGGCGGGTGGTGAGCACGCTCATCATCATCAACCTGCTGCTGGCCAATGCCTGGCTGCCGCTCGCGCCGGGGCTGCGTTTCGACATGACCCAGGGCAGGCAGTACACCCTGTCGGACAGCACCCGCGACCTGATCGACCGGCTGGAGGAGCCGCTGTTGTTGCGCGGCTATTTCAGCGCCCGCAACCACCCCCAGCTGGCCCCCCTGATACCGCGCCTCAGGGATTTGATGGAAGAGTACGCGATCGCCTCCCACGGCCGGATCGAGGTGGAGATTGTCGACCCGACCCGCCACCCGGAGCTTGAACAGGAAGCCATGGATCGCTATGGCCTGCGCGCGACGCCGTTCCAGGTCGCCGACCGCCATCAGACGACCCTGATCAACACCTGGTTCCAGGTACTCATCAGCTACGGCGATAGCTTCGAGACCCTCGGCTTCAGCCAGCTGGTGGAGGTGCAGGCCGCCGCCAGCGGCCAAGCCGAGGTGCGACTGCGCAACCCCGAATACAACCTGACCCGCGCCATTCGCGATGTCCTGTACAGCTACCGCAGCAGTGGCGACCTGTTCACCGGCATCGACCACCCACTGGAACTGGTGGGCTATGCGTCCGACGACCAGCGACTGCCGCCTCTGTTGCGCAGCTACCGCAGTGCCATTGCCACCCAGCTGGCCGATATCGTCCAGGAAAGCGGCGGGCTGCTGTCGGTGCGCTGGGTGGATCCCGCCGCCAGTGGCACCACCGACGAGTTGCGCCGGGAACTGGGCATCAGCCCCATGACCAGCGCCAGTGGTAGTGGCGACCAGAGCGAGCTGTACTTCCAGCTGGCGCTCGAAAGCGATGGCCAACTGGTGCAACTGCCGGCGGGACGCTTCGACCCGGAACAGTTCCGCGACACCCTCCGGGCCGGCCTGCGCCGCTTTGCCAGCGGCTTCACCCGCACCGTGGCGCTGGCGGTGCCGGCGGTGCAGCCGGAGATGGTGCAACACCACCTGGGTGCCCCCACCTTCAACCGCCTGCAACGCAGCGTCAGCGATGACTACAACCTGCGCCTGGAACAACTGGAAGATGGCCAGGTCGGCAACGAGGCCGACATCTTGGTGGTGCTGGCACCGCACCGGCTGGCGGCAGCGGCGGTGTACGCCATCGACCAGTTCCTGATGCGCGGCGGCACGGTCATCCTCGCCACTTCACCCTACAGCGTGGAGATCACCGGCGGCCAGATGCGGCTGCTGGACTGGGATAGCGGCCTCGACGACTGGCTGGCCTTTCACGGCGTGCACATCGACCGGGCGCTGGTTCTGGATCCCCAGGCCAGCCCCTTCCCCACGCCGGTGATACGCCAGTCCGCGGGCCACCAGTTCCACGATGTACAGCTGCTGGACTTCCCCTACTTCATCGACCTGCGTCCGCCGGGCCTGAATAGCCACCACCCCGCCAGCGCCAATCTGGAACAGGTCACCCTGGGCTGGGCCTCGCCACTGCGCGTCGAGCCCCGGGAGCCGCGGCAGGACGAGACGCTGCTGCGCAGTTCCGCGCAAGCCTGGCAGTCCAGCTCCCGGGATATCTCCCCGCGCCTTGACGCGGGGGCGCGCGTGCATTTCGAACCCGCCGCCGAACGCGCCAGCTACGTCCTGGGAGCGGTGTTGCAGGGCCGCTTTCCCTCCTACTTCAGCTCGCACCCACTGCCGCCGGCCCTTGCGGATGAGCGGGCCAGCGAACCGCTGACCCTGCTGGGACACTCGCCGCGCTCGGCGCGGCTGGTGGTCTTTGCCTCCAACGACTTCCTCGACGACCAGATGCTCAACGCCAGCATCGCCGCCCGCGGCACCCAGTACAGCGGCGCCGTGGAACTGTTTGTCAACACCATCGACTGGGCGCTGCAGGACAGCACCCTGTTGCAGATTCGCGCGCACGGCCACTTCAACCGCAGCCTGCCCGCCATGAGCCTGGAGGCACAGCGCGCCATCGAGTATTTCAACTACGCCCTGGCGCTGGCCTGGTTGTTGCTGCTGGCGGGCCTGGCCTGGTGCTGGCGCGGCCTGCGCCGGCGCCACTACCGACGGGAACTGGCGCTGTGAGCCGCCGCACCGTCGCCTCCCTGCTGTTCCTGCTGGTGACCCAATTGCTGTTGCTGGGCCTGCTGTACTGGCTACAGGAGGGCGAGGAGAGCCAAAGGCCGGCGCTGCTGACCGTGGAAAACGCCCTGCGCAGCGATACCATACGCATCGTCGACGACCAGCAAAGGGAAGTGCTGCTGCGCCGGGGAAAAGACCAGTGGCAG
>JBKDZQ010000663.1:0-3281 GCA_047971325.1 Parahaliea sp. | reverse complement strand
AGCGGGCAAAGTACTGTTCCTGCCGGGTACGCAGGGTTTCCAGGGTAAGCGCGGCAATACCGCGCTGTACCCGCAAGACCTGGCGCTCGTAGGCGGGCATGGCGACGCCGAGCAATATCCCGACCATCGCCAGCGCGATCAGCAGCTCGATCAGGCTGAATCCCGCCGTGGCGGCGCACAGGCCAGCGCGGCCATATAGGGCACCGGGACGCAGGCGGCCGTACTTCAATCCGCCATCATCCGGGCCACTACAACTCATCGGCGCCGGGCTCCCGCCAATACAGGGGCAGCAGCCGCTGTCCACGAACGGGCAGCAGGGGACCCGTCCCGGCGCCTGCCTCCTCCCCGGCCACCCCGGCCGGCAGTTGCCCGGCACCCGGCAGCAGCAGCTGGTCGGCAAGGGCCAGCACACCGGCCACCGGGCCGGGGCCGGAGCGTTGCGAGCGACTGCCAGTCCCCGCCGCCGCGGCATTGTCCAGCCTCACCACATACAGCTCGCTGTGCCCGACCGTCACCTCGCACTGCCCGTCGGTGACCGGGGGTACGAAGCTGCTGAAATAAATCCACCCGCGCTCGGTCAGCGGTGTGGACAGGCCCTTCTCTCCCGGGCGCGCCAGGGCCAGGCGCCAGCCGCGGGCGAGGGCCTGGTCGCAACCGGGTCCGGCCCCGCTGCTGCAGTGCCAGCGCTCCGGCAACTGCTCCAGGGTAAGCGCCGCCCGCGCGCGGACCCCGGCATCGCCGGAATCCACGGCATAGTCGCGCAGATAGAACAGGTAATCCTGCACCGAGCGGTCCCGCGGTGCCGCACGATTGCCGCTGGCGATGACCACCCCGTCAAAAGGCTCGCCGGCGGCGTCGCGGGTGCGCACGATATCCGCCGCGTGGAAGAAGCGCCGGTCCTCCCGGCCGGCATCATCGCCAAGTTCCGCCAGCTTGCTGACAAACCAGTTTCGGGCGCGGTGCTGTTCGCCTTCGCCCGGCGGCAGGTCGACCCGCCACACCGCGCCCCCGGTGTCGCCAACGTAGAGGCGGTGGATCAGCCCCTGCGCGTCGCGCAGTGCCGCGACCCGGGACGGTATGCTGTCGCGCAGCCCGGGGTGGGTAAAGCGCAGATTGTCGCCGGCGGTGTACGGCCCGCGCAGCGCCTGCCATACCGGCGCGCCGGTTCGTGCGTCGACGATGAACACGGCATTGCCCACCGCGTCATCGGCAGCGCCGGCATCCTTGCCCAGCGGCGTGTTGCCGTCGGCTCGATAGCCCCCGTGATAGCCGCCGGCGAAGATCAGCACATCGGTGGCCTGGACACCGAAGCGCACCCGCCCGACCACCGGCTCGGAGAAACTCAGGCCCAGGGCCTGGAAGCCCCCGCCGAGCCCGGGATGCAGTCGCCACAGCAGGGTCGGAGGGGCCTTCGGATCACTGACGTCCAGGGCATAGTAGCTGCTGCCACCCCGGCGCAGGCCAAAGTAGACAATGGCCTCGTCCCCCTGCCTGGCATCCAGCCGGCCGTCACCGTTGCGGTCTCTCACCAGCGCGACTGGCGACCCGTCCACACCGTAGGCCAGGGGCGCTTCCGGCCGCTGGGCGGCGGCGCGGCGCAAGCCCTGTGCCGCCAGTGGCTCGCGGGGGTAAAAGGCAAACACCTCGCGGCCCGACTCGACGCCACTGGCAAGGGTGTTCTCGAAGGCGTGCAGGGCGCCGTCGTTGGACCCCACAAACAACCGCACCCGGGGATTGGCCGCGCCGTGGCCGTCCATCGACCCGTAGTTGATAGCCAGCGGGCGCGAGTGCAGCACCGCGCCCAACAGCCAGTCCCTGGCTTCACTGGAATCGCCGTCACCGTCGACATCGTCCGGGTCCTGGCCGCGCAGCCAGCGCAGCATGTCCAGCAGGACATCCTCATCCGTTGAACCCAGCAGCTCCGGCAGATAGGGTGCCGCTGCCAGTGTGGGTCGTCTCCACGTCCAGGGGCAGCAGGGCATTGGCGCTGCCATTGACGATAGCCGGCGGTTCCAGGAACAGGGTGCGCCGGCCGGTCCCGTTGGTCTCGCCAATACTGGCCCCGCTGCCGGGCATCCCCGGAATCTGCTGGCCGGCACCGCCGAGAGTGTCCTCGCCACCGTCGGCGCCGCCGGTGCCGACCGGCAGTTGCGAGGGCCGGGTCCAGAAGGTCAGCGCGCCATCGGCAATCCCGCCACCGCCATCGACGCCCCGGTTCCAGGCCTCAACGCCATTGACGTCCACCAGGCTGGCGGGCGCTACGTATTCATTGTTGCCCGGACGCCGAAGCCGCAGTTTCTTGAGGTTGCCCGGCCAGTCGGGCCCGGTCCGCGTGGCGAACAGGGGTACAAAGGCCTGGCCCAGCCCCTCCTCCGCTGCCCCCTGCAGCAGATAAGCGGGGGCAACCAGGCTGCCGTCGCCCGCCAGCGTATCCGCCAGCAACTGGCCCAGGCGATACTCCAGTTCCACCGGGGCGGCCAGCAGCAGGGGCGCGCCACCGCCCCCGGCCGCGGCCAGCTCCGCTACAGCAGGAGCCTGAGCGACGGCCATCACCCAGCTCCTGCGCAGCGCCTGTGTTCCATCGAAGGGCGGCGAGACAGCCCGGGGCTGGTGCAGGTAGGCAAAAAACTGCTCCACCGACACCAGCGCCGACTGCGGCAGGTTCAGACCCTGGTCACCCAGCGGTGAGGGCAGCCCGGACCAATCAGCGGCCCGGGCTGCACTCAGTAGCAGTGAATACTGCCGGGGACAGGCCAGCAGCGCTTCCTCGGGTGCCAGGTAGCGCCCGGCCCGTACCAGGTTCGCTGCGGTCTGCAGGGACGAGCCGGCCAGGAGGGGTCCGTACCCGGATTGGGGCGGCATACCGCGCAGGTAGCGCAGCCATTCCAGATAGGCATTGGCCGGAGCAAAACCGGCACTCCCCGCCACCGCCGCCCCGTTCACCAGCCCCACCAGCCGCGCCTGCAGGGAGTCCCGTGCATCGCCCAGGCGCTGATAAGCCGATAGCAATGCTCCCTGGCCGTGCCCATCGACGGTGGCCAGGGCGACGCTGACCTTGTCATAGCGCGGTGAATCCAGCGCCGCACCCAGCACGGCGATGGCAAGCTCCAGCCAACCGACCGGCCCGGGACTGTCATTGCGTGCAGCGCGCAGGCGGGCGTGGGCGGCGGCGGACAGAAAGGGCGGCCGACAATCCGCCAGGCGGGCACAGGCCGGCGGATTGCCGGCCTGGCGCAGGTCCAGCACCAGCAGCAGGTAGGCCCTGCCCTCCCCCGGCGACT
>JBKDZQ010000662.1:0-3466 GCA_047971325.1 Parahaliea sp. | reverse complement strand
AGTAGTGATCATCTTTTTCAAGGTAGTCCGCCCATTCCTCTTACGTCTTGAAAAGACTCTCGAAATCGATCTGATCGGGCTGGAGATTATTACCCTCGGGTTTTCCCTTGTGTGCCTCATTCCAGTCTGCTAGAAGGGTGCTTCCAGAGTTCGAGGTTTCTCCTCTCTGGGGCACCATTTTGAAAAACGTCGAAAGACCACGAGAGACCATTTAAGATGCTGATTCTTAAATGGTTTTTTTGTTTATGCCATCTCGATCGCTTGTCCCTCATCGTCTCGAATTGTCCCTTCTGTGGAACGCCAGTGGAACGTGAGTGGAACGCAGAATTGGAAATTCAGCGTCCGTTTCGGACTCTCACACCGTCGCTCTGTTAGTCTTTGCAGCTCTTTCTGCATCAGCATAATCTGCGCGCCAGGGACTGCCTGACGAACGTGTTCCCGGCGCCCTTCGTCTGATCGAGCAACGCGCGAATCTGATCTAACACATCATCTCTGTGGACTCTCTCGGCGGCAGCCAGAGCAAGCTCATAGGCATCGATCACATCCATGCCAGTCACCTCTTAACCCCACCCCTCGTTCAGCCAACGAAGCGCCGTCATCGCCGCACCGAGAGCAAAGTCGGGTTCCGTCTCAAGAAAATCCCTCGCTGCCCGGGTCAGTGTCTTCGGCTCACACGGACTCTGGTCAGCGAGCTGCAACGCGAGGTCGTAGAGCTTCAGATCCTTGGCCGTCGCAAACCACTTACCCTCGTCCCCCGGCGTGGTCTTGATCAGATCCGTGAGAATGTCTTCCGGCGCCATCATGGGATAGCGTTTTGCCACGGCACGAAACCGCGCGAGATACGAGTTGCCCTGGGCCGCCCTTAACCCATAACGACGATAGGCCTCGTCATGGAGGCCCGAGGAGATCAGTATCTCTTCGCAGGCCTGGTCAACCGCCGAATCCGATTGGTTCAACCCTCTGGACGCCTCGGCGAATTTCAGGGCCTCCGACTTCCTGCCCATGGCCAGTAAGGCCTCGACACCGTAGCGGCGGTAATGCCAGAAAGCACTCTTTGTACAGTGGTAGGCAGAATTACATGGTGCGCTTTTATCGGCCGGCACAGCCCATACTGGATGGCACATGGACCTTCCCCGCACCCGGGCCTCTCCCCGATACCCGCCCCCTGCTATAACAGTGGTGCAATCACCAGGCTGACGATGGCCATGACGTTGATCAGGATGTTCATGGCCGGTCCGGAGGTGTCCTTGAAGGGGTCGCCCACGGTGTCGCCGACCACGGCGGCGGCGTGGGTGCTGGAGCCCTTGCCGCCGAGATTGCCCTTCTCGATGTATTTTTTGGCGTTGTCCCAGGCGCCGCCGGCGTTGGCCATCATCAGCGCCATCAGCACGCAGCCCAGCAGGGCGCCGCCGAGCATGCCGCCAAGGGCGGCGGCGCCCAGACCAAAGCCCACCAGCGCCGGTGCGCTTACCGCGATGGCGCCGGGCAATATCATACGGCGCAGGGCGGCGGCGGTGGCGATGTCCACGCAGCGGGCGGTGTCGGGTTCCGCCTTGCCCTCCAGCAGCCCGGGAATTTCGCGGAACTGCCGGCGGATTTCGTTGATCATGTCAAAGGCGGCATCGCCCACCGCGGTCATGGTGATGGCGGCGATCAGGAAGGGAATGGTGCCGCCGATGAACATGCCCACCAGCACTGTGGGGTTGGACAGCTCCAGGGTGAAGCCGGGATTGTGCACCTGTACGGTGCCGACGAAGGCGGCGATGATAGCCAGCGCAGCGAGGGCGGCGGCGCCGATGGCGAAGCCCTTGCCGATGGCGGCGGTGGTGTTGCCGACCTCGTCGAGGCTGTCGGTGATCTTGCGGGTCTCTTCACCCATGCCCGCCATTTCGGCGATGCCGCCGGCGTTGTCGGCCACCGGCCCGTAGGCGTCGATGGCCATGGTGACGCCCACCGTGGACAGCATGCCCACCGCGGCGATGCCCACTCCGTAGAGACCGGACAGGTGGGTGGAAATAAAGATGATGGCGGCCAGGAACAGGATGGGCGCCACCACCGACTGCATGCCCACCGCCAGGCCGGTGATCATCACCGTGGCCGGGCCGGTTTCACCGGAGCGGGCGATCTTGCGCACCGGCCCGCCGCCAGTGTAGTACTCGGTGATCAGGCCGATCAGTACTCCACCCACGGCCCCGCAAAGTACCGACCACCAGATGCCGGCTTCCAGCCCCATGGACTGGATCAGCACGTAGGCGAGGGCCCCGACTATCAGCGGTGCCATCAGGGTGCCGGTGCGCAGGGCGGACTCGGGAGCGGCGCCGCTGCGCAGGCGCACCAGGGCGATGCCGGCGAGGGAGGACAGCAGCCCCAGGGAGGCCAGCGCCAGCGGCAGGAACATCATCTCGCTGCGGTGCAGCACCTGCAAAGTGGAGGCGATGGCGATGCAGGCGATCATCGCGCCGCAGTAGGATTCGAAGATATCCGAACCCATGCCGGCGATATCGCCAACGTTGTCGCCGACGTTGTCGGCAATCACCCCGGGGTTGCGGGGATCGTCCTCGGGGATGCCGGCCTCCACCTTGCCCACCAGGTCGGCGCCGACGTCGGCGCTCTTGGTGTAGATGCCGCCGCCCACCCGGGAGAACAGGGCTACGGTGGAAGCCCCCATGCCCAAGCCGTGGATGGCGTGGGCGGTCTGTGGGTCACCGCCGAAGTACCAGTATAGCCCGCCGAGGCCGATCAGCCCCAGCGAGGCTACGCACAGGCCCATGATGGAGCCGCCGTAGAAGCTGATGGACAGCGCCAGCGGGGCGCCGTGGGTGTGGGCCGCTACAGCGGTGCGCACATTGGCCTTGGTGGCGGCGAACATGCCGAGGTAGCCGGCACAGGCGGAGGACAGCGCTCCCACCAGGAAGGCCAGTGCGGTGTTGAAACCCAGCGGGGAGGCCAGCAGGGCGGTCAGCAGCACCAGGGCGAATAGCCCGAGCATGGTGTACTCCCGCCGCATGAAGACCATGGCGCCGAGATGAATCTGGTCGCCGATTTTCTTCACCAGGCCGTCACCGTGATTGTGGCGCGACATGATGTGATAGATTACAAACGCCACCACCAGACCGACCACACCCAGTACCACGGGTATTGCAAAATACTCCGCCATCACTGAATCCCCCGACTGATCTTTATTGGTTGAAGGGAGTTCGACCCATGCTAAACGGGTTGCTCGGGTGGTGGCAAGGAGCGCGGGCGAGGCCGGCGCTCCCGGCCAGCGGCGTCCGCGTGCAAACCCGCCCTCGTCTACGCCGATTCCGGCTGGTTGACAGTGCCGGGTCGAAGGTGCAGGCTAGCTTCGAAGCATAATCAGACATCATGGCCTGACGCACTCTGCATCAGGCACCGTGGTAATTTGCGGGAGGGGTCTGCCTCCCGGTATCGTGGATTACGCACCAAGGTGCGTCTTGCCACATAC
>JBKDZQ010000661.1:0-4517 GCA_047971325.1 Parahaliea sp. | reverse complement strand
CGCCTCGCTGGCGCGGGTGCTCAATGTCGGCCTGGGGGGCGTGGTGGAAGTGACCGTGCCGCGCCTGACGGTGACGCCCCTGGGCGTATTTGCCCGCAGCAAGCGGCTGCGGGTGGTGGGTCTGTTCGAGGTGGGTGCCCAGGCGGACAGCTACCAGGCCTATGTGTCCCTCGCCACCGGCCAGAAATTGCTGGGGGAGCCAGGGCGCGTCAGTGGTTTGCAATTGCGCACCACCGATCTCTACCGGGCGCCGCAGATCCTGGCGGCGCTGGCCGGGAATCTGCAAAGGGAAACCGGTAACGCGCAACTGCGGGTTCGCGACTGGAGCCAGACCCAGGGCTCTTTGTTCCGGGCGGTAAAAATGGAGAAACTGATGATTAGCCTGCTGTTGCTCAGCGTGGTGGCGGTGGCGGCCTTCAACATTGTCTCCACCCTGGTGATGTCGGTGGCGGAGAAGCGCCGGGACATTGCCGTGCTGCGCACCATGGGCGCCAGCGCCCGGGGGGTGATGGCGGTCTTTGTTGCCCACGGGCTGGCGCTGGCGGTGGTGGGTATCCTCGCCGGCAGCGCGCTGGGTGTGGCGCTGGCCTCTTATATCGCCCCACTAACCGCAGCGGTGGAGAATCTGCTGGGTGTGAAGCTGTTCGACCCCAGCGTGTATTTCATCAGCGAGTTGCCCTCCGAGCTGCGCTGGGGCGACGTGGCCGCGGTGGTGGGGGCCTCGGCCCTGCTGAGCGTGCTGGCCACCCTGTACCCGGCCTGGCGAGCGGCGCGGGTGGCCCCGGCGGAGGTGCTGCGCTATGAATAAATGGCGCCGGGTCAAGGTACAGTGCCATGAATGAGCCGGTGCTGTGCGGCGAGAATCTGGGGCGCGCCTACCGCGACGGCGAGCGCAGCGTACAGGTGCTGGAGCAGGTGCAGTTCAGCCTGGGGGCGGGGGAAAGTGTCGCCATTATCGGCGCCTCCGGTTCCGGTAAATCGACCCTGCTCAACCTGCTCGGCGGGCTGGATGCACCCAGTGCCGGCAGGGTGCTGATGGCGGGGCGGGATCTTGCGGCGCTGTCCGAGCGCGAGCGCTGCCGGCTGCGCAACCGGCACATGGGCTTCGTCTACCAGTTCCACCACCTGCTGCCGGAATTCGACGCCCGGGAGAACGTTGCCATGCCGCTGCTGATCGCCGGTCAGTCGCGGCGTGTCGCTGGCGAGCGCGCTGCCGCCCTGCTGGAGCGGGTTGGCCTGGGCCACCGTATCGCGCACCGGCCCGGGCAGTTGTCCGGCGGTGAGCGCCAGCGGGTGGCCATCGCACGCGCGCTGGTAGCCAATCCCGACGTAGTGCTGATGGACGAACCCACCGGCAACCTCGATCCGGACTCCGCAGCCCGCCTGCTGGCACTGATCGACGAGTTGCAGCAGTTGCGCTCCGCTTTCGTGGTGGTGACCCACGACCGGGCCATCGCCGCACGCATGCAGCGGACTCTGGAGCTGGTCCAGGGCCGCTTGCGGGAATGCCGGTGACCGCGCTGACAAAGGCCATCGCAAGACCGTGAACAGTGGCGAAAAGCTGCGCATTGCACTGCGTTACGGCTTTACCTTTGGCAGGGGGCATCTTTCCGCCTTCCTGTCCTGTCTGTCCATGCTCGGGCTGGTGCTGGCCATTACCCTGCTGATCACCGTGCTCTCGGTAATGAACGGCTTTGACAAGGAGATGCGTGAGCGCATCCTCGCCCTGTTGCCGCATATTTCCATCCTTGCCTACCAGGGCATGGATGACTGGCATATCCGGGCGAAGGAGATTGCCCGGCATCCCGACGTGGTGGCGGTGCGACCCTTTGTGGAGTTCAATGCGCTGTTCCTGCACGGGCGGTCCATCGAAACCACCCGTGGATTGGGCCTGCCGGTGACAGGCGCCGTCGGTGAGTTGCTGCGGAGCCTGCCGCCATCGCAACTGACGGGCTTTGCCGCGGCGGACAACGGCCTGATTCTGGGGCAGGAGATCGCCCGGCGTCTCGGGGTGGTACCCGGTGATGCCCTCACCCTGATTGTGCCCAGTCTCGATGCACCGGGGCGCAGCGGTGCCACCCGTTTCGAACGCGTGGTATTGCGGGGTATTCTGGATACCGGCACTGAACTGGATGAAACCGTGGCGGTGGTGCCCCTGCCACTTGGCCTGTCGCTGCTCGGTGACAGCGACAGGGTGAGCGGCCTGCAGGTGGCCACCCGGGATATCTTCGATGTTGCCCGGGTGGGCTGGGAACTGGGGCAGAACCTGCCGCCCGGCCATTACGTCACCAACTGGATGCAAAGCCAGGGCAATCTCTATGCCGCCATCCAGCTGTCGCGGCATCTGGTGTCCATCCTGCTGCTGTCCATCATTGCGGTGGCGGCCTTCAACGTGGTGTCGTCACTGGTGCTGGTGGTGTTCGACAAGCAGGGTGATATCGCCATTTTGCGTACGCTCGGTGCCAGCGGTGCCGACATCGCCCTGGTGTTCGTATTGCAGGGAGCCCTTATCGGCCTGGTGGGGGTGTTGCTGGGTTGCGCCTTCGGGGTGGCGCTGAGCCTGTCGGTGCCGACCCTGGTCAGTGCCCTGGAAGGGCTGCTCGACTACCGCTTCCTCAATACCGACGTATACCCGGTGTCTTTCGTGCCGGTGGAAGTGTTGCCCGCGGACGTCCTGCTAGTGGGCGCAGTGGCTTTTTTCATGTGTATCCTGGCGGCGCTGTACCCGGCCCTGCGCGCGGCCCGGCTGGCCCCGGCGCGCATTCTGCATCAGGACTGAGGGAACTCAGAGGACCGCGCGGCCGCGCCCCGGACCCGCCAAGCATCGCGTCGCCCTCGCCGCGCTGGGCAGTTTCCCGGCAATCGGCATCGGATCATTCCGTTGTGGACCTCACCTGGCTGGAAATGATGTCATGAATATTTACATCTTCCGGTTTAGAGACTTCATTACAAACCATAAATAAATGTAACTATTTGAAAATTCAATAAAAATTATAATATGGACTGATTTATGCTTAACCCCTTGTGCGCAAAAAAATCAGTGGCGCACCCAAAGCAAGATCCTTCCATCTCATGCAATTTCATTCAAGGACAAACAGATGAACTACAGGCAAAGGGCAGTCAGCAGTCTGGCTGTAACCGTCGCTGCATTTTCACTGGGCGCACAGGCCCTGCCGATCACTACCGATATCATTTCTGTCGTCGATGAATCGGGCTCGATGAGCGGCGAGCATGCCTGGCTGTCAACTATGATGACCGACCTGGACGCGGCCCTGGGGTTGGCGGCGGGATCTGACCCCCTCAGCGCACGCTACGGCCTGGTCGGCTTCGGTGGCAACAACCCTCACTACAGCGGCCACCAGCACGACGTGGGTGGCGTGGGTAGCCAGTACGGCACAGTCGCCGAATTTACGACGGCGACGGCCGCCCTGGTGATAGACGGTGGCACCGAGGATGGCTATTCCGGTATCACTACCGCCATGGGTTACGGCAAGCAGCCGGGCGCCGTCCGCAACCTGATCCTGGTGACGGATGAGGATCGCGACGATATCGGAGGCGGCGAGACCTACGACAGCATGTTCCGTGCGTTGAGTGGCGATCAGGCACTGCTGAATGCCGTTTTGGACATTAGTGTCAACTGTAACGGAAGCAGTGCAAGTATCCTGGGTGTCGACAGCAAGGGCATGGGTTATATCGCCGATGGGGTTGGTGGCTTCACCACCTGTGGCGCAGCCTTGGTTACCAGCGGCGAAGGCAGCAGCATCGCCGACTACGCCAATCTCGCCTTCGCCACCGGCGGTGCGGCCTGGGACTTGAAGCAGTTGCGCGCAGGAGGGCTCACCGCGACCTCCTTTACTGCGGCATTTATCAATGTGAAGGTTCAGGAGACGATCGGCCAGAGCCCCACCGATCTGCCCGTACCAGGCTCTCTGGCACTGCTGGGCCTGGGTCTGGCCGGCCTCGGCCTGGCCGGACGGCGCCAGAAAAAAGCAGCCTGATATAACGAGCAGTCTGTCCCGGCCCGAGTGGCCGGGACTTTTTCCATCGCCGATCGACTTGTTCCCCCACCGAAGCCAAAGCGACAGCGGCAGGCCTAAGAGGAGCGCCGGTTTGCGCCGGTTTTCGCTGCCCGGGCCGCCCTGGCCCGTCGCGCCTTGCGCTTGCGCCAGCGGCTGGACACATGCCAGCGCCACAGCATGCTGATGACAAAGTAGCCCAGTGAGCCGAAGAACAGGCCGCAGACAAAGCAGCCCAGCAGGAAAGGTTTCCAGATGCTTTGCAGGCTCTCGTGGAGCCAGGTCCAGCTGAGGTGGAAATGCTGGAAGAGCACCGGTTCGTTGATCAGCAGGGCGCCGACCCGATAGGCCAGGTAGAAGAATGCCGGCATGGTCACCGGGTTGGTGACCAAGGCCAGACTCATGGCCAGGGGCAGGTTGCAGCGCACCACGATCGCCAGCAGGGCGGCGATCACCATCTGTCCCGGCAGGGGAATAAAGGCCACGAACAGGCCGATGAAA
>JBKDZQ010000660.1:0-1951 GCA_047971325.1 Parahaliea sp. | reverse complement strand
CTGTGGGCGCAATGGAGGAGATTACCGCATCACGCGTGCCCGCCGGGCTTGGCGCGCCGGTCTATGGCAAACTCGATACCGATCTGGCGGCGGCGATGATGTCCATCAACGCGGTCAAGGGGGTGGAGATCGGGGAGGGCATGGCGGCGGCGATGCTGACCGGGGAGGCCAATGCAGACGAGATCTTCATGGGCGATAACGGGCCGCGTTTCAGCTCCAACCATGCCGGCGGCATCCTGGGTGGCATCTCCAGCGGCCAGCCGATCGTTGCCCACCTGGCCCTCAAGCCGACCTCCAGCATCCGCCAGAGTGGCGCCACCATCGACACCGCCGGCAGGCCCATGGAAATGGCAACCCACGGCCGCCACGACCCCTGCGTGGGCATTCGCGCCACGCCCATCGCCGAGGCCATGCTGGCGCTGGTACTGATGGACCATGTGCTGCGCCACCGGGCCCAGAACCTGGCTGTGCAGTGCGCCACACCGGTGCTGCCGGCTCGCGCCCCGGTGGGGGAGGGCTGATGAGCCGCGCCACCCGCCGCTTTGGCCGCACCATCGCGCTGGGGATACTGTCCCTGGCCACTCTGGTGTGGGTGGCGGTGGATCAGTTTGGCGTGGCCACCGACACCCTGCTGGAACTGGCGCTGGGCAGCGCCCTGCTGGTGGTGTGCGCCATTGTTGCGGCCGCCCTGTGCGTCGGCCTGTGGGTGGGACTGCGCCGCCTGCTGCGGCGTGGCGGGGATGAGTAGAGGCGGGCGGCAGCGCTGCACCGCGGCGCGGGGCCGGGTTTCAGCTCGCGCTGGCGATTTCCTCCACATCGATATCCAGGGCCATGGCATCGCCAATACGCTCCAGCCGCTCGCTCAGCTCCTCCAGGCGCGCCTGCGGGGCCACCTCCGCCTCGATGAGCGCCTGGAACAGGGGTTCGGCGCTCATCGGAGCGCTCATCACCTGGCTGTCCATTTCCACCACATTGAACTGCTGTGCCGCCAGCGCGCGGGACACTTCCAGTACGATGCCAGGACGGTCCGGGCCGAGCAGGCTGAGCTTGATGCGTCGGGCCCTGGCCAGGGCGACGGTGGAGGCGGTGGCTGTCACCCGTACACTGAGGCCGCTGGCCGACAGGCTCTTGAGATCTCGCTGCAGATCTTCGGCGCGCTCCGTGGGCAGGCTGACCAGCACCAGGCCGGCAAATTTGCCGCCGAGCTGGGCCAGACGGCTTTCCCGCCAGTTGCCACCGGCGGCCTCGATCACGGCCGAAACCTGCTCCACCAGACCGGGGCGGTCATCGCCGACAAAGCTGATAGTGAAAGATGTTTCCATGCACCGGACCTCCACATTCACTCATTCAGGCCGTATATTAAGGCAGCTCTGTCAGCCGCGACACCTTTGGCCAGGTTCGATTGTGCCCCGGACAGCCACGTGCTGCCGGTACCGGATTCCAAGGCGCTGGTTTGGGCAGTACGAAGTGGACAGGACAGCTGTACCGTACAGTAGCTTTTCCCCGGTAATCAAGGAGTGTTCGGCATGAAATACGGCATCGCATTGATATTGGCTTTCTTCACCGGCGTGGCCCAGGCGGCCCTTGACTGGGATGTGGCACTGGGCGGCGAGCAGCGCGACGAGGCCAGCCGGGCCCGCGACGACTTTCGCCACCCGCGGCAGACGCTGGAGTTTTTTGGACTGAAGGAGGGTATGACTGTGCTGGAAGTGTCGCCCGGCAGCGGCTGGTATACCGAGGTGATCGCGCCCTTGCTCAAGGGCAATGGCACCTATTACGCGGCTCACTTCGGCCTCAATTCACACCTTGCCTACTACCGCAACTCCCTCGGCCAGTACCTGCAGAAGCTGGCGGCTAACAACGATCTGTACCGGGATGTGATCATCACCGAGCTACAGCCGCCGGAGCGGGTAGTGGCGGCACCGCAGGGCAGCGTCGACCTGGCGGTGAC
>JBKDZQ010000659.1:0-7164 GCA_047971325.1 Parahaliea sp. | reverse complement strand
CACGTGGATACAGAAGATGAAGGTAGTCACCGACGGCGCCGCGTAGGTGGTGGACAACGGCGCATAGAAAGTCCAGCCGAAGGCCGGGGCGCCACCCTCCATGAACAGGGTGGAGGCCAGCAGCAGGAAGGCCGGTGGCAGGATCCAGAAGCTCCAGTTGTTCATCCGCGGCAGCGCCATGTCCGGCGCGCCGATCATCATCGGAATCATCCAGTTGGCCAGGCCCACGAAAGAGGGCATGATCGCGCCGAACACCATGACCAGTCCGTGCAGGGTGGTCATCTGGTTGAAGAACAGCGGGTCGACCAGTTGCATGCCGGGCTGGAACAGCTCCGCCCGGATGATCATGGCGAAACTGCCACCCAGGATGAACATGGAGAACGAGAACCACAGGTACATGGTTCCAATATCTTTGTGGTTGGTGGTAAACAGCCACCGCGAGAGGCCCCTGGCAGGACCGTGATGATGATCAGCCATCGTTATCTCCTCCAATCAGCCTTTTTTGTGGTTGAATACGTCAATGGGCTGCACCATATCGCCCATATTGTTGCCAAATGCGTTGCGCTGGTAGGTAATGACCGCAGCCATGTCGACATCGTTGAGCTGGCCACCGAAGGCCTGCATCGCCGTGCCGGGTACGCCGTTGATGCCGACGTCCAGATGATGATCGAGTTCGCCGGTGGCCACCGGGCCGCGGGCAATAGCCTTGCCCAGGCCACCTTCACCGTTGGCGCCGTGACAGGCCATGCAGGAGCGGTCGTAAACGGCCTTGCCGCGCGTCATCAGCTCGTCCATGGTGAAGGTCTGGGCCATCAGCTTCTTGATCTCCGCCGCTTCGGCCTGCTTGTCCTTCATCCAGCTCGCGTATTCTTCCTTGCCGACCACGTTCACCACCACCGGCATGAAGCCGTGGTCCTTGCCGCAAAGCTCGGCGCACTGGCCACGGTAGACGCCCTCGTGGGTGGCGAGGGTAGAGGTTTCGTGGATGAAGCCGGGAATGGCGTCCCGCTTCACGGCCAGTTCCGGCACCCACCAGGAGTGAATCACGTCGTTGGCGGTCACGAGGAAGCGCACCTTGGTATTTACCGGCAGTACCAGGGGCTCATCCACCTCGAGCAGGTAGTGCTCGCCCTTGTCGGCGACGTTGTAGATCTCGCTCTGGGCGGTGCGCAGGTTGCTGAAGAAGGAGACGTTCTCGCCGTCCTCGCTGAGGTATTCGTATTTCCACTTCCACTGGTAGCCGGTGATAAGCACGTCCAGCTCGGCATCTTCAACATCGTAGAGTTCCAGCAGGGTGGAAGTGGCGGGCACTGCCATGACCACCAGAATGACGAAGGGCACCACGGTCCAGGCAATTTCGACCTTGGTGCTCTCGTGGAAGGTCGCGGGTGTCACACCGCGGGATTTGCGGTGGTAGTAGATGGAGTAGAACATCACTCCAAATACCAGCACGCCGATAATGACGCAGATCCAGAAGATGGTCATGTGCAGGTCGTAAATACGCTCACCCACAGCGGTTACGCCCGGCGACATGTTGACTTCATTCACCTTGGCGGCAGCAGCAGCGGTTCCGGCACTCAGCAAGCCGAATAGTACCAGCACAGGACCAAGCGCCAGGGCGGTGAGCCGCCTCGCTTTCAAGTACATTGCCCGTGTCTCCGTTATGTGTATCGGTTATTGTCTGCTGTCGGCGCTACTACAACATCCACCATACCCTCCTGTGCCATTGCCGCAGCCGGGAACGATTGGCCACAAAATGCACACGTCATGATAGCCGGAGACGTTTTGAACGTAGCAACCGACACGAACAGTTGCCTGCGACCCTATGTCGCAGGCAACAAGCCGACCAAGTATACCGAAACAATTTGCCAAAACCTACACGGTGCTTGCACGAGAATCGCGGCCACAGCGCGCGCCGGGCCGTACCGGCGCCCGGGAGTGTAAAGCCCCGCCCCGGCTGAATCCGCTGGATCGCCAGACCCGGGGCATCGCCTGACCGGCAATCCTGTCCCGCAGCCTTCTGGTCTACCCGCCGCTATCTGGCACAGGGCCGGGGCAACCACGGCCCTGTGTGTGGCCTTCGTGCTGTTCAACGCCGCCGCCCGGAGCGACCCTCTACCCATTTACCGGCGGCGCTGGGGTGGCCAGCCGACAGGGCCTGGCGCTAGTCGGTGTCGGGGCTGATCAGCCGCACCGCCTCCGCAGGGGCCTCGCCGCGGCGCCGGGGGCGATTGACCCGGGTGAGGGGCTCCTGTTGCGGGGCGTCACCGGGCCGCGCCTCGCCGAAGCCGCAGGACACACACTCGCGCCGATCACTGTCAAGGTCCACCACCAGCGTGTCCATGGCGCTGCAGCGGGGGCAGACGGCTCCGGCGATGAAGCGGCGGCGGGTGTGATCGGGCATGGGCTATTCTCGGGCCTGGCAGCTTGGAAGGCGGGCGGCTATTGTAACAGTTTTGGCAAGGAGAAAAGGCGATGAAACACTACACCGTAACCAGTCTGCGGAGTTTCCGGGGCATCAAACCGACCCTGGGAGAACGCGTGTTCATCGATCCCAGCGCCGTGGTACTGGGCGAGGTGAGCCTGGGCGATGACGTCTCGGTCTGGCCCCAGGCGGTAGTGCGCGGCGACATGCACCGCATTCAGGTGGGCGCGCGCACCAGCATCCAGGACGGCAGCGTCCTGCACATCACCCACGCCGGCCCCTACAATCCCGAGGGCTGGCCGCTGGAAATTGGCGAGGATGTCACCATCGGCCACCAGGCCATCCTGCACGGCTGTCGCATCGGCAGCCGGGTACTGGTGGGCATGGGCGCCATCATCATGGACGGCGCGGTCGTGGAGGACGAGGTGGTGATCGCCGCGGGCGCCCTGGTCAGCCCCCGCAAGCACCTGCGCAGCGGCTACCTCTACACCGGCCGCCCGGCCCGGGAAGGGCGCAAGCTCAGTGCCACCGAGCTGGACTATTTCCGCTACAGCGCCAACAACTATGTGCAGCTCAAGGAGCAACACCTGGCGGAGCTGGAGGCCTGAGCGGCCGGCAGCGCCGTGGGTGGCCGGGTCACGGCCACCCGATCACTGCTGGGTGGCCAGGCCCTGGCGCAGCAGCTGGATCACCGGTCCGGTGGCCGGGCGCACCCGGCGCCAGCGGTAGAAGGACTCCGCCGCCTGCTCCACCAGCATGCCCAGGCCGTCGGCCACAGCCCAGGCAGCATGCAAAGCGGCCCAGCGCATGAACACCGTGGGCTCGTTGCCGTAAACCATGTCATAGCAGCAGCTGCGCTCGGTCAGCAAGGTCCCCGGCAACTCCGGCATCTCGCCCCGCAGGCCGGCGCTGGAGGCGTTGATCACCAGGTCGAACTGGCGGCCCTTGATCCGCTCGTAGCTGCCGCCATCCACCATCCCCAGCTCGCCGAAGCGCGTCGCCAGTTCACTGGCGCGTTCGGCGGTGCGGTTGGCAATGGTCAGCGAACGCGGTTTTTCTTCCAACAGGGGCTTCAGCACCCCGCGCACCGCGCCGCCGGCGCCGAGGATCAGGATGCGCTGCCCCCGCAGGCTCCAGCCCAGATTGGCCACCATGTCGCGCACCAGGCCAATGCCGTCGGTGTTGTCGCCCAGCAGCGCACCGGACACATCCTGCAACAGGGTGTTCACCGCGCCGGCACTGCGCGCGCGCGCGGTGCACTCGTCCGCCAGCTCGAAGGCCCGCTGCTTGAAGGGCACCGTGATGTTCAGGCCCCGGCCGCCGCTGCCAAAGAAGCTGGCCACCGTGCGCTCGAAACCGTCCAGCTCCACCCGTACCGCCCGGTACTGCATGTCCTGATGACACTGTTCGGCAAATGCGGTGTGGATAACGGGTGATTTGCTGTGCTTGATGGGGTTGCCAAACACGGCGTATTTGTCGGTATCGCTCATATCTCTTGATTCCGGCTCCTGCTTTTGGCTATTTGCTCCGTTTCATGCCAGGCGCAGCCAGTTCCGTTGCTGCAGGTAAAATTCGGTCAGCTCCGCCTCCGGGGTGTCCGGCTCGGGCTGGTAGTCGTACTCCCAACGCACCAGCGGCGGCATCGACATCAGAATGGCCTCCGTCCGCCCGCCGGACTGCAGCCCGAACAGCGTGCCCCGGTCAAACACCAGGTTGAACTCGACATAGCGGCCCCGGCGGTAGAGCTGGAACTGGCGTTCACGCTCGCCCCAGGGTGTGTCCCGGCGGCGCTGGACGATGGGCAGATAGGCGTCCACGTAGGAGTCGCCCACCGCCCGCACGAAGGCAAAACAGGTGTCGAAGTCCCAGCGGTTGAGGTCGTCGAAGAACAACCCGCCCACACCCCGCTGCTCGCCGCGATGGCGCAGGTAGAAGTACTCGTCACACCAGCGGCTGAATTGCTCGTAGATGTCCTCGCCAAAGGGTTTGCAGATCTCGCTCGCCACCTGGTGCCAGTGCTGGCAGTCCCGGCGGTTGCCATAGAAGGGCGTGAGGTCGTAGCCGCCACCGAACCACCATACCGGCGCGGAACCGGGCTTTTCCGCCACGAACAGGCGCACATTGGCATGGGAGGTGGGCACGTAGGGGTTGCGGGGATGAACCACCAGCGATACGCCCAGGGCCTGGTAACTGCGCCCGATCAGTTCCGGTCGCGAGGCAGTGGCAGAAGGGGGCAGGACTTCCCCGTGCACGTGGGAAAAATTGACCCCGGCCTTTTCAAACACGGCGCCCTCGGCGAGCACCCGGCTGACGCCACCGCCACCCGACTGGCGGTGCCACTCGTCCACCGCGAAGGTCGCCTTGCCATCCTCCGTGGCCAGCGCCTTGCAGATACGCTCCTGCAGGGCGATAAAATAGGTTTTGGCCCATTCGACCTGTTCCGTTTGCATTGTGATTTGTCCCCTGACGCAACGTCAGGCGCGGATTATACGCCGGGTGCCATTTCAGGTCCGGACTATTTCATCGCTAATTGCATCACGAATCATCGACGGCCGGCTAGCGCCGCCCACCGCACCAGGCACCAGGGCATCCAGCGCTGCGCCAAAATAGCGCTGCACCTGAAAGCCCGCGCGCGGGGCCTGGGCGCCACCAGGATTGGCGGAAGTCGAGACCAGCGGCCCGCCCCAGGCCCGGCACAGGGCCGCCATCGCCGGGTGGGCAGTGACCCGCACCGCCACCCGGTCGCTGTCACCGTGAATCCACGCGGGCACCAGCTCGCGATGAGGCACCAGCCAGGTGGTAGGGCCGGGCCAGGACAGGGCCAGCTTGCCGCGCTGGGCGTCGCTGAGCCCCTCCAGCAGAGCCGCGATCTGGTCGTTGTCGGAGGCCACCAGGATCAGTCCCTTGGCGGGCGGGCGCTGCTTGAGATCCAGCAGGCGCTGCACCGCCTGCGGGTTGCCGGGGTCGCAGCTGAGCCCCCACACCGCTTCGGTGGGGCAGGCCACCACGCCGCCGGCGGCAAGGGCGCGGACGGACTCGGCCAGCCGCAGTAAGGAGGAGGGCATCAGCCTTTGAGCGATTCCTGCAAAGCCAGATCTTTCTGGCGGATGGCCTCGGCGTTGGCGGCGCGTTCCTCGCGCAGCTTGTCCGCCAGGCTGGCGTCGGCCACCGACAGGATCTGCGCGGCCAGATAGGCAGCGTTCTTGGCACCGGCCTTGCCGATGGCGACACTGGCCACAGGGATGCCAGCGGGCATCTGCACCGTGGACAGCAGGGCGTCCAAGCCATCCAGGGAAGCGTTCATCGGCACCCCGATGACCGGCTTGACGGTGGTGGCGGACACCGCGCCAGCGAGGTGGGCGGCCATGCCGGCGGCGGCGATGAATACCTGGCAGCCGCGAGCCTCGGCGTCCTTGATGTAGTCCTTGGTCACTTCCGGCGTGCGGTGGGCCGAGGTGATCCTGGCCTCGAAGGGGATGCCAAAGGAGCGCAGCACGGCAAAGCTGGCCTCCATGACCGGCAGGTCGGAATCGGAGCCCATGACAATCGCGACAAATGGCTGGCTCATAACGTTTCTCCGCAGTATCGGGACAGCCCGTTGGGGCCCAAGGGTGCCACAAAGGGTGAAAGAGCGCGGAATGTAACGAACTGGGGCAACCATTTCAAGGCGTCGGGACCCACCACCTTTGGATCAGGTGCGACAGTAGCCGCCACTGCCGCGGTGGACCCGGCCATCGAGCTCCAGCGCCGACAGCCGCTCCAGCACCCGGGCCAGCGGCAGCCCGCTGCGCATCACCAGGTCGTCCGCGTTGATGGCGCCATCGCCGATCAGCATCAGCAGGGACTCATCCGCGGGATCCCGGCCACCCACTACGGCGCAGCCACTGCCTGTATCCACCGTCGCGCAGGCCGCCAGCGGGCTCCCCGTCAACTGGGCAAGCTCCTCCAGCAGCACCTGGGCACTGGACACCAGGGTCGCGCCGTCGCGCAGCAGATGCAGGCAGCCGGCACCACCGGGGTGGTGAATCGACCAGGGCAGGGTGAACACCTCACGCCCCTGTTCCAGCGCGGTACCGGCGGTAATCAACGAACCGCTGGGCAGGGCGGCCTCCACCACCAGCACCCCCAGCGCCAGGCCGCTGACGAGACGATTGCGCCGGGGAAAATGTCCGGGCAGGGGCTGGCTCAGGGGTGGAAACTCGGTAACCAGGCAGCCCTCGCGCGCCAGTTCCTCACCCAGCGCCCGGTGCCGGCGGGGGTAGATCTGCTCGATCCCGGTGGCCATCACCGCCACACTGCCACCGCCCGCGCCCAGCGCACCCCGATGGGCGGCGCCATCGATGCCCAGGGCCAGGCCACTGGTCACCACCAGTCCGGCCCTGGCCACCGCCGCAGCCAGCTCCCGGGCGGCGCTCAGCCCTCCGTGGCTGGCCTGCCGTGCGCCCACCATCGCCAGTTGCGGTTGCAGCAACAGCTCGCGGCGGCCGCGCAGGTAGAGGAAGGGCGGCGGGTCGTAGAGGGTTTTCAGCAGCGGCGGATAGCCGGGGTCGCTCAGGCACAGGATCCGGGCGGCACAGCGCTCGAGGGCGTCGAGCTGGGCCTCGATATCGCAGCGCGGGTCGGGCGAGGCCAAGCGCTCGCGCATACGGTCAAATGCCGCGAACAAGACTGGCGCGAGGCCCGCGCCCCGCCAGGTGGCGGCGGTCGATTCCCACAGTCCCGCCACGCCGCCACAATGC
>JBKDZQ010000658.1:0-3733 GCA_047971325.1 Parahaliea sp. | reverse complement strand
GGCCTGGTCTGGCACTTGCCAGGGGGCCGCACTGTCCCTGTTTGGCCTGGGCGAGGCCCCGGCCCTCAGTGCCTGGTGGTGGGACGGGTCGCTGGCCCTGCCGGCAGAGGCATTGCAGGGTACTTTATCTGCCGGTGAGTTTCGGCTGCCGATGACCAGGCCCGTTCGGGTTGAAGTCGGTCCCTATCCGGGTCAGCAGGTGCCAGGCAAATCTGTGCTACCTTGAGATGTGACAGGACGCCAGCAAGGGAGGATCCCATGAGTGACCATGTCTATAAAATGATTGATGTGGTGGGCACATCCAGCAAGAGCATCAAGGACAGCATTGAGCAGGCACTGGCTCGCGCCAGCGAGTCGGTGGAGCATCTGGAGTGGTTCAAGGTGGAAGAGGTGCGCGGCAGCGTCAGCAACGGCCGGGTGGGACACTACCAGGTGGTGCTGAAACTCGGCTTTCGCCTGCAGTAGCGTGGCGCCGGGCGGTGGATCGCCCGGCGCTGGAAGTATCAGACCCGCTCGATCACCGTGGTGATGCCCTGGCCCAGGCCGATGCACATGGTGGATACGCCCAGCGTCAGGTCACGGTCCTGCATGACGGTGAGCAGGGAGCCGGTGATGCGCACGCCCGAGCAGCCGAAGGGATGGCCAAGAGCGATGGCGCCGCCGTGGACGTTTACCTTTTCCTCCATGTCGTCCAGCAGCTCCAGGTCCTTCAGTACCGGCAGGGCCTGGGCGGCGAAGGCCTCGTTGAGTTCGAACATGTCGATGTCCTTGACACTCAGGCCGAGCTTCTTCAGGGCCTTTTGGGTCGAGGGCACCGGGCCGTAGCCCATGATGGAGGGGTCGACCCCGGCCAGGGCCATGCCCTTCACCCGTGCGATCGGTGTCAGGCCCAGGGCCTTGGCTTTCTCGGCGGACATCATCAGCATGGCCGAAGCACCGTCGGAGATCTGCGAGGAGGTGCCGGCGGTGACGGTGCCGCCCTTGGGGTTGAAGGAGGGCGCCAGTGCCGCCAGGCCTTCCAGGGTGGTGTCCGGGCGAATGGTTTCGTCCTCGGTGACCAGGCTCAGCGCGCCGTTGGCGTCGTGGCCTTCCACGCCGATGATCTCCCTGGCGAACTTGCCCTCCACGGTGGCCTTGTGGGCCAGCTGGTGGGAGCGCAGGCCCAGCTTGTCCTGGGCCTCACGGCCGATGCCGTGCAGCAGGGCCAGGTATTCGGCGGTCATGCCCATCATGCCGGCGGCCCTGGCCACACTCAGGCCCAGGCGCGGGTTCATGTCGATGTCGCCCATCATCGGCAGGTGGCCCAGGTGCTCCACCCCGCCCACCAGGTAGACATCGCCCACGCCGGCCTGGATATTGGCGGCGGCGGTGTGCAGGGCGCTCATGGAGGAACCGCAGAGGCGGTTCACGGTCTGGGCGGGAATGCTGAAGGGCAGTTGCGCGCGCAATACCAGCAGTCGCGCCAGGTTCATACCCTGCTCGCCGCGCTGCAGTACGCAGCCCCAGATCAGGTCGTCGATCTCGGCGGGGGCCAGCTGCTCGTTGCGCGCCAGCAGGCCCTTGATGACGGCCACCGACAGTTCGTCGGCGCGCACGTTGCGGAAGCAGCCGTTCTTGGAGCGGCCCATGGCGCTGCGGGCGTAGTCGACGATAACAGCGTCTCTCGGATTCAGACTCACGATAATTCTCCTTAGCCCTTGCTTAATAGTCGGTGGTGCCGCCGGCGAGCTTGGCCCGCATGCCCTCGGTCAGCTCATAGACCTTGCCCAGGCTGCCGAACTTCTCGCTGGTGGCGGCGATATACGGCAGGCCAACCGCGTCCATCCAGCGGAACACACCGCCGCGGAAGGGCGGGAAGCCCAGGCCGTAGAGCAGGGCCAGATCGGCCTCGGCGGGCGTGCCGACAATGCCTTCCTCCAGGCAGCGGGCCAGTTCGGTGGCCATGGGCAGCATGGTGCGGGCGATGATGTCCTCCTCGGAGAATTCCGCACGCGCGCCAACATGGGGCGCCAGCAGTTCGTAGGTGCTTTCGGTGACGGTTTTCTTTGGCTTGCCGCGTTTGTCTTCCACATACTCATAGAAGCCGATACCGTTTTTCTGCCCGAGCCGCTGGTTGTCAAACAGGATCTGCAGTGCGGTCTTGAAGTCCAGCAGCATGCGGTCCGGGAAACCCTCGGCCATCACGCCGCCGGCGTGTACCGCGGTGTCGATGCCCACCACGTCGATCAGGTAGGCCGGGCCCATCGGCCAACCCCAGCGCTCCATCACCTTGTCCACCGCCTGGAAGTCGGCGCCGTCACGCAGCAGTTTGGAGAAACCGTCGAAGTAGGGGAATAGCACCCGGTTGACCAGGAAGCCGGGGCAGTCTTTCACCACTACGGCTTTCTTGCCCATTTTATTGGCGTAGGCCACGGTGCGGGCGATGGCCTGGTCGGAGGTTTTCTCGCCGCGAATCACCTCCACCAGGGGCATGGCGTGCACCGGGTTGAAGAAATGCATGCCGCAGAAATTTTCCGGGCGCTTCAGGGCCCCGGCCAGGTGAGTGATGGAGATGGTGGAGGTGTTGGAGGCGAGCACCGTGTCCGCGCTGATCTGGTCTTCGGTTTCCGCCAGCACTGCGTGCTTCACCCTGGGGTTTTCCACCACTGCCTCGACCACGATGTCCACGTTGTCGAAGCCGCCGTAGCTCAGGGTGGGGTCGATGCTGTTGAGTATCTCGCCCATCTGCGCCGGGCTCATGCGCCCGTGCTCCACCTGCTTGGCCAACAGCTTGTTGGCCTCCTTCAGGCCCAGGTCGAGCCCGGCCTGGTTGATGTCCTTCATCTTGATCGGCACGCCCTTGCAGGCGCTCTGGTAGGCGATGCCCCCGCCCATGATGCCGGCGCCGAGCACGGCGGCCCGCTCGATCTTCTTGTCGGCCTTCTTCTCCCAGTCCCGGGCTTTCTTGCCCAGCAGCTGGTCGTTCAGGAACACGCCCACCAGGGCCGCGGCCACCGGGGTGGCGGCCAGTTCTGCAAAGCCGGCGGCCTCCACGTCCAAGGCGTCCTCCAGGCTCATGCCGCGGGCCTTTTCGATCAGCTCCACCACCTTCACCGGCGCCGGGTAATGGCGGCCGGCCTGCTGCGCCACCATCTGCTTGATGGTGAAGAAGGCCATCGTGGCCTCGGTGTCGTTGAGGGGCAGAGGGCTACTTTTCTGCGCTCGGCGGCCGTGGTAGTCCAGCCTGCCGTCAATGGCGTGGCCCAGAGTGGCCAGGGTGATCTCCCGCAATTGTTCCGGCGTTGCC
Source organism: Parahaliea sp. (assembly GCA_047971325.1). GTDB lineage: Bacteria > Pseudomonadota > Gammaproteobacteria > Pseudomonadales > Halieaceae > Parahaliea. The sequence continues at coordinate 447 of JBKDZQ010000658.1, read as the reverse complement.
ACGGCGTCGACGGCGCCGGCCTTGAGGGCGGCGTCCGGGCGCTGTTCCTGGCCGGTGGCGATCCAGGTGACTGCCTCGTCCACACCGATGATGCGCGGCAGGCGCACCGTGCCACCCCAGCCAGGGTAGATGCCGAGCTTGGTTTCCGGCAGGCCGACCTTGGCCGCGGTGCTCATCACGCGGAAGTCGCAGGCCAGGCAGACCTCGAAGCCGCCGCCCAGGGCAAAGCCGTTGATGGCCACGGCGCTGGGGTAGGGCAGGTTCTGGAGCCGGTTCAGGTTGGCGTTGTTGGCAGCGGTAAAATTCCTGATAACGCTGGGATCTTCACTAAACAGGCTGGTGAATTCGGAAATGTCGGCGCCGACGATAAACACCGGCTTGCCGCTGGTGACCAGCAGCCCCCTGAGGCCCTGTTCGGCTTCGATGGCGTCCAGGGCGGCGGTCAGG
>JBKDZQ010000657.1:0-1977 GCA_047971325.1 Parahaliea sp. | reverse complement strand
CAGAAATACACCTCGGTGCACTCTGTATGTGGCAAGACGCACCTTGGTGCGTAATCCACGATACCGGGAGGCAGACCCCTCCCGCAAATTACCACGGTGCCTGATGCAGAGTGCGTCAGGACAAGATGTCTGATACTGCCAGCGCAATATGACATCAATCGGGGCTGGCCGGCTAACAGCAGGCCTCGCGATATCTGATGCGACAGCACACCGGGCAGGCACCTATGAATCTGGTCGAGACTATCGAAGCTTCATCCGGGCAAGCCAATGCAGATTGGCGAGCGCCGCCAGTGGACCTATGAGGAAGCCCTGGCGGCACGCTGCTCTATCCACAGGAGCAACGGGAAAGATCCAGAAACATGTAATCCGGAGCCTGCTGGAGGGTTCTGCCTGAGGTAACTTCACCGGAGAGGGAGCATCAACGGGAAAAAAATGCCATCATCCGCAATGGGTCCAACACCAACAGGATCGTTCCCATGGCAGATCAACCCGGCATTCTCGATTTGATTGGCAATACACCGCTGCTCTACCTGCGGGAGGTGTCGGAACTCACTGGCTGTGATATCTACGGCAAGGCCGAATTCATGAACCCCGGGGGCTCGGTGAAGGACCGCACGGCCCTGGGCATCATTCGCGCCGCCGAGGCCGCCGGCGAGCTGCGCCCCGGCGGGGTGATCGTCGAGGGTACGGCGGGCAACACCGGCATCGGCCTGACCCTGGTGGCCAACGCGCTGGGCTACCAGGCGGTGATCGTCATGCCCCAGACCGCCAGCCAGGAAAAAGTCGAGCAACTGGAAATGCTGGGGGCCGACCTTATCCTGGTACCCAACGCCCCCTACAACAGCCCCCACCACTACATTCACACCGCCCGCAGCGTGGCCGAGGGCAGGGCCCAGAGCGAAGCCAACGGCGCGGCCTGGGCACGACAGTTCGACAACCCCGCCAACTGGCAGGTATACCGCGACACCACGGGCGAGGAAATCTGGCAGCAGACCGGGGGCCGCATCGATGGCTTCATCTGCGCCGTGGGCACCGGTGGCACCCTGGCTGGGGTGGCGAGCGCTCTGCGCAGTCACCGCCCGGAAGTCCGCATTGGCCTGGCGGACCCGGTGGGCTCGGCGCTCTACAGCCACTTCAACGGCGGGCCACTGGAGGGTGAGGGAAGCTCCATCGCCGAGGGCATCGGCGTGTCCTTTGTGCCCGGCAATCTGGAGGGACTGGCTGTCGATTTCAGTTGCCAGGTGGATGATGACACCGCCCTGCCGCTGGTCTACGACCTGCTCAAGCGCGAAGGCATATCCGTGGGTGGCTCATCGGGGATCAATATCGCTGGCGCCGTGGCCATGGCCCGGGAGCTGGGTCCGGGACACACCCTCGTGACCATTCTCAGCGATGCCGGCAGCCGCTACCGCAGCAAACTGTTCAACCCGGAATTCCTGATGCGGCACAAACTGCCTTTCCCCGAGTGGATGGCAAGCTAATGCGCCTTCAGGGGCGACGCATCAGCTCGGCCAGATAGCCCGGGGCGATCAACTGGCAGTAGAGCCCCTTCATGGCGTTCGGCAGGGGCAGGTACCAGAGGTTGGGAATCGACAGGCGCCGGGCGCGCAGGTGCAGGCTGCCCCTGTCCTCGTCCGCCTGCAGTACCGCGAAATTTTCCGGTCTGCGCAGCATCGCACCCAGCCAGTCCACCCGGTCGCTCTCGAGCACAAAGTCAGCGGGTGATCGACGCAGGCCGGCATGGGCGATGGACGGGTAGATCGCGTATACCATGCGCTGGTGGGCAATCCGGCAGGACCGCTGAATACCAATGTCGCCAGGCCGGAACGCTCCGCTTGCGATCAGGTGCCGGACACTGTTGAACTTGCAGACCACCGAACGCGGCCGCTGGTTTTCTTTCAAAGTGTACTGAATCACCCGCAGTGGATTCTCCACTATCACCTCCTTGCGCAGCGCCTCCAGTGATTTCTCCACGAC
>JBKDZQ010000656.1:0-5225 GCA_047971325.1 Parahaliea sp. | reverse complement strand
TCGAGGCGGCAGAAGCGGTGCTGGCTTATGCGGACAAGGGGGTGGAATTTCACGAACAGGTGGTTTCCGCGGTGATTTTTGTTCGCCACAGCATCACCGGACCTGCCGGTGGAGAGGCCCACGTGTCTGTCTATGGGCAATCCCTGCCGAGCTTCAGTCTGCGCGCACCAGCAGGCCAGCTGGATGCAAAACTGGTGGAAACGATGCGCGCCTCCCCCGTCATGCGACCGCAATGGTGCCGCCGAATGCAGGAACTGGCCGCGCGAACGGAAGATCTGCGGGAAGAAGCGCGCCTCTACAAGAACCGCGATTTCGAGACAGGGAACTGGGCCAGGAGCGTGGAACTGGCCAGGCGTCGCCAGGCCTATCTTGAGTCACTTGGACATTCGGGAGCGGCCAATGTGCTCGAGGCCTATCGCTTGCTGCTCTTTGGTGATCGGGGCAGGGGGATCGACCACCGGCAGCACATCGACGGCGACACCCATGGTGCAGGCGATGCGGTGTACGACCCGGTCGCCGACCGCGCTGCCGGGACAGTCGGCGGGAAGGCGCCGGGCGACTAGGGAGCGGCTCCGGGGCCGGGCAGTCGTGACCGTCAGTGTTTGTCGATACCAAACAGTTTCCATGAAAAGTTGATATTGTGGCAACGATCACGGCGAGAGCCGGAAAAGACCGCGTTCTTCCCATGGCCAATCTGAAAATATTTTCCCTTAAATAACAAAGCGATATAAATTTTTTCGCCACTTTTTCAAAGTTGGCACCAATGGTGCAATAGCTCAGGCATGGAACACCAAGACGGGTTCCAGTCCAACCAACACACGCAAGGAGTAACACCATGAGCACTATCGCCATCAATGACCTCGTCGACAACCGCAACCTGAACACCGAAGAACTGGCCGCTGTGAACGGTGGCTGGTACTGGCTCTACCAGCCCATCTACAACTACGGCAGCTACAGCTACTACAACCCCTTTGTCGCCAGCATGCAGAACTCCTGGGCCGCTCGTGGCAACGCTTTCGACGCGTCCCACAACAGCTTCATCGACTACCTGCGTTCCTGAGTGGGCCATCAGGTGGACAGCCGACCCGCCCTCGCGGCGGGTTTTCCCGGCTTCCCTGTGTGCGTAGTTTGACGTGCTTCACAACAATTTCGTTTATTTTCTGAGATCATGAATCGGCTGTGGAGGCGAGTATGTTGATGAAAAACTGCAAAGAAGTTGTTTCCATCGGCATGTTGCTGGTTGCGGTGAACCACACGCTTGCTGCCGGAGTCTCCTGCAGCGATGGCCAGCGTTACTACGATCTTGGTCGCAAAGCCGGTGCACAGCAGGATTTTGAACAGGCTGCCAGGTGGCTGAACAAATCGGTGCAGGCTTGTGATTCCTATGTTGCCTGGCACCTGCTGGGAGCGGCCTATCAGAAAGAGCGCAAGCTGGAGCAGGCGCTGCGGGCCTATGAACAAGCCGTGCAATTTGCCCAGGACAGTGACCGGGCGGCAGTTTCCCTGGCGCGCTATGGCCAGGTGCTGGCGCTCAACGGACAGCGCTTCGAGGCCCTGACCATGCTCGATCGTGCCATCGATAGTCATTCCAATCCCCCGTCCTGGATGCGCGAGAACGCGCGGCAACTGGACCATAGCCTGGTCGATAAGCCGATTTCCGGCGACTCCATCAAGCGCAGTCTGGCGAGCCAGGAATTTGGCCTGTTATCGGCAAATGGCCCGGCATCGGGCAGATTCGGTGGCGCTGATGATCGCATCAAAATCCGCATTCCAATCAACTACAAGCTCGACAGTGTGGAAATGGACGAGCTTACCAGCGACAACATCGAGGAACTGGGCAGGGTGCTGGCCAGCGACAACTACCAGGGGCACACCTTTACGCTGGTTGGACACACCGACGTGCGCGGGACCCGGGACCACAATTTCACTCTGTCCGAACAGCGTGCCGAGGCGGCACGGGAAGAATTGCTGCAGAAGTTTCCCGCGCTCGGCAATCGCCTGCAGGTGGAGGGTGCGGGTGAATCGAAACCAAAGTATCGCGGGGAGGATCTGCCGGAGGCGGATCATCGCCTGAACCGTCGACTGGAGGTCTTTGTCAACTGAAGTGATCGGGTGACAAAGAGCGGATAACAAGAAGATCAGGGAATGACCGAGGCAAATCCCAATATACCCGGCTATACCATCGAACACCTGGTGGGCGAGGGTGGTATGGCCAGGGTTTATCTCGCCATCCAGCATGGCTTTGAGCGCCCGGTTGCGCTCAAGGTGATGGCGGAGGAGGTGATGGCCAGTGCGGAACTTGGTCAGCGCTTTCTTCGAGAGGCCCGCATTGTCGGCCTGCTGTCGCATCCCCACATCGTGCCGGTCTACGACGTGGGTGAACACCAGGGTGTGTACTACCTGGCCATGGAAATGCTCGCCGAGGGAGACCTGCGCGCAAGAATGCGGGCAGGTCTGGGCGAAAGCGAGGCCTTTGGCATTGCCCGGCAACTGGCGGGGGCCCTGGGCTACGCCCACCGCAAGGGCTTTATCCACCGCGATGTCAAACCCGACAATGTCCTGTTCCGCGACGCGGATACGGCAGTGCTGACCGATTTCGGGATAGCGCGGGCGGCCGGCGCGTCACAGGACCTGCCGCATATTACCCAGGTGCAGTCCGTCATTGGTTCACCTCGCTATATGAGTCCGGAGCAGTCTCTGGGGCAGCCGCTGGACGCGCGCACCGACATCTACAGCCTGGGTATCTTGCTGTACCAGATGCTGACCGGCGAGGTGCCCTATGGTGGGCGCGGGCTGTCCGAGATCCTGCTACAGCGTTTCGAACAGCCCCGTCCACAGCTTCCCGCCGCCCAGCAGCATCTGCAGCCCCTGCTGGACCGCCTGCTCGCCTACGACAGGGAACAGCGTTTTGGCAATTGCGAGGAGTTGCTGGCGGCCATGGCCAGCCCTACGGTCGCGAGCACGGTGGTATCGGCTCCGGTGCTCGATACCCCGGACCTGGAACAGACGGCCATTCTGGACCTGGCCCCGGGCGGAATCGAGCAAACGGCGCTCTACCCGCAGCCCGCCGGCAAGGTGGTATCACGCCTGGCCGCGGTGGTGGGGGTACTTGCGGCGCTTGCGCTGCTGTCGGCCGTGCTGTGGTATGTCCAGCATCAGGATACCGTCGCGGTGGAAGCGGGCTCCGGGCCACCCGTCGCACAGGTGACCACCGGGCAGAAGGCGCTGCCACCAGCCCCAACGCCGATACCACGGGCACTGGAGACGGCGCTGTCAGGGCCGGAGCCTGCCACAACGGGAGACGGCGCAAGAGAGGGAGCCGGGCCTGCCGCAGCCTCCGCGGCAGGCGATGGGCCGGCACTGCTGCTTCCTCCGGCATCCCCGTCCGCCGTGGATACTCCGGAACCGGCGGAGTTTTTCGCTTTCTACGACGCCGTCAACTCGGGACTGGTGGGTGTCCAGGAGCATTTTATCGCAGCCTACCCGGGCAGTTTTCTGGCCGACATGCTGCGGGCGAAGCTCGGTAGCGATGAGCGTTTTCCCGGCCAGTTGCAGCAGCAGGCGGCGGCGGGATCGGCCCGTGCCCAACTGGTATTGAGTGAGCTTTACGACACTGGATGGGGGGTCGGGCAGAACCGGGAGCGGGCGCTGGTGCTGGCAACGCAGGCCGCCGGCAGCGGGGCGCCCTTCGCGCTGTATCACCGCGCCGTGCTGCTGCTTGATCGAGCACAGACAGACGGTGAGCGCCGTGAGGGACTGAGGGTGCTGGAGCAGTCGGCCAGGCAGGGTTTTTATCTCGCCCAGACCGTGCTTGCGAACCATCTGTTCGAAGGGCGTGTGCTGGGACGCGATATTGACGAAAGCCTGCGGCTGCTGGCGGCGGCGGGGGCACAGGGAGACCGCAATGCGCTGTTTAACCTGGGCAGGATTTACGACGGTGGCCTGAATCTGGATGCAGCGGATGCCGAGCGGGCGCAGGAGTACTTTGCGGCGGCCGCGCGTCTGGGTCACCCACGATCTCAGGATTATTTGCGGGAGCCGTGAAGACGATGACTCATAGCAGGAACAACAAGGATCGACTTTTTACTCACGGCGCCTGGTGTGTCGCGTTTTGTCTGGCGGTGCAGATGCTGGTGGCGGTGAATCCGCAGTCCGTGGCGGCCACCCGCGATGACTTCAATCGGGCACTTTCCCTGAGTGCCGGCGGAGAGCTGGATGCCGCCCTGGCACTGCTGGACCTGGAATTTGCTTCGCTGTCGGAGCAGACCACCGCCTTCGATATCGATGTGCGGCTGCTGCGGGTGGATGTACTGCGCGGGCTTGGTTCCATGGTCCGGGCGGATCATGAGCTGGGCCTGCTGGACACTTTCCTGCGCAGTGCGCCGGCGGCACTGCCGGAGCAGGTTGCGCAGGCCGACCGGCAGCGCGCGCTGCTCTACTACTATCAGGGTGAAAATGGACCGGCCGCGGCCGCCATTGCCAGGGCACTGGAGCGGCAGGCGCAGTTGCCGGCGGACTTGCAGGCGCAACTGCTGAACGACGCGGCGCTTATTCGTCAGCGCTCCGGTGATTTCGAGGCGGCAATTTCCGGTTTTGAGGCCGCCGCCGAGCGGGCGCAGGCTGGCGATGCGGCCATCACCTACCGGATCAATGCTGCCCGGGCCATGCTCGACGACGGCCGGGTGGAGCAGGCGCTGCAGGCGGCCTCTGGCGTGACCCGTTCACTTGCGTCCTTCCCCCAGGGGAGCGCGGCGGGCGAGCGGATTGCCCTGGCCAATCTCTACCGCAGGGCGGTCAATAGTTTCGATGCGCCAGCCAGCTACCGCCTCGACGCCCTGCGGCAGTTGCAGCAGGCCGGGGCGGCGGCCAGCCTGCCGCCCCGGCTGCGCTCCCTGGTGGAGGGCTACACGGCGCAGTTGTATCTCGACGACCGCCAGTACCAGACGGCGGTGCAGTACGGACGGATTGCCCTGCAGCAGGCCGATCAGGCCGAGATCGAGGATCTCGTGTATCGCTGGGAATGGGTGATGGCGCGCGCCTTTGCCCGGCTCGGTGAAACCGAGCCCTCCATCGCCGCCTACGCCCGGGCTATCGCCTCCCTGCGTTCCCTGCGCGGCAACCTGGAAACCCAGGATCCCGCTACCTTTTCCTCGGTGATACAGCCGCTGTACTACGAATATGCCGACGCCCTGCTGACGCAGAGCAGTGTCGACCGGGATGCCGGT
>JBKDZQ010000655.1:0-5436 GCA_047971325.1 Parahaliea sp. | reverse complement strand
CGCCTATTTCTGGGCGAATCGCCTGTTGCCAGTGAGCATGGAAGGGCGAGCGGACTGGGAGGTGCATGCGATGTTCGGTACCTGGGCTCTGTGTTTTTTGGCTGGCATTATCCGGCCCTTGCAACGTGCCTGGATTGAACTGTGCTGGGTGGCGGCCTTTGCCTATGGTTTTATTCCTATCCTCAATGTATTGACTAGCGACCGGCACTTGGGCGTGACGATGCCTGCAGGGGACTGGGTTCTGGCAGGATTTGATTTGTCCTGTGTTGCCACTGGGGTGTTTTTTGCCTGGCTGGGATGCAAGTTGCAAAGAAGGCAGGCTATAGGAAGGATTTCAGTCCCGCGTTCATTTGCAGCTGAAATCGAGTCCTCACATCAGGGAGTCAATAGTTAATGGTTCTTACCTGCTTTACAACTAATACTGCCCGCTATCGTGTCTCTGTGGCCTCGCGTATCGTGGCTGCTGTCGTGGGTGGCTACGTGCATACCGTACTGGTAGCAGTAGTGTTTTCTGGATTCCTGTCCCTAATAGACGTGCTGAGCCTGGCCAATGCAGTGTTTGCTACAACGATGGGCAGTTTCATTTACTACGCGGTTATTGTTTTAGCGGTATTCCATGCGCGTAGCGCCACTCGGGCTTGGTTGTGGTTGGCAGGTAGCAGTTTGGTGCTGGGCTTGTTGTTGTGGGGCTTTAGGACATGGGGTATGGGGCTGTGATGCTGACTGGGATTTTCTGTGCACTGGCGGGCTTCTTTGCGTTGGCCCTGGCGATGAATCGTCATTACCACCAGCTATGGCAAAGATTACCAGGGACTATCATGCGTTGGCTCTTACGCGCTTTGGGCTGGGCTGGATTGCTGCTGTCCCTGTTGATCTGTGCCAAATCTGAGGGCTGGCCGGCGGGTACCGTATTATGGTGCGGATTACTAACGGCCACAGCCTTGATGGTGGCGATGTTTTTTACATATGGGCCTGTACATAGACGCTAGGCTACTGTTGAACGAAGGTTTGATGAATGATCAGTATTGGCGGTATCCGAAAAATAGTTTGCGTGGTGGCTTTGGTATTGGCCTGGGCGCCGTTTGCTCAGGCGCAATCCCAGGATGCAGCTGCACAGGATGAGAAACTCCCACCAACTGTTGAGCTTGTTAGTGCAGCAGAGGCTGAAGTGGACAGCGATGAAGACGTTGATATAACGGCAGGTGAGGCAGAGGCAACGTCTTCAGCTTCTCCCATCCTGCCTCATGACCTCAGCCCCTGGGGCATGTTCATGCAGGCGGACTGGGTGGTCAAGACGGTGATGATCGGGTTGGCGCTGGCCTCCGTCGCGACCTGGACAGTATTGGTGGCCAAGACGCGGGAGCTGCGTACCCTGGTGCGCCGTCAGCGCGAAGCGTTTGGGGTGGTGAGCGAATCCGAGAGCCTGAAGATCGCCCATGGGCAGCTCGAAGAAAAGCAGGGCAATACGGAACTGACCCTGGCTGCGGCCAAGGAACTGAAACTCTCCGCCAATACCCTGGCCGATGCGGAAGGGGTAAAGGAACGGGTGGCCTCCAGCCTGGAGCGCATTGAGGCGGCCGCCGGCCGTAAAGTCACCAGGGGCACCAGCATTCTTGCCACCATTGGGGCGACCGCACCGTTTGTGGGTTTGTTCGGGACGGTGTGGGGCATTATGAACAGCTTTATTGGTATTTCGGAAGCGCAGACTACCAACCTTGCGGTGGTGGCGCCGGGCATTGCCGAGGCGCTACTGGCCACGGCCATCGGCCTGGTGGCGGCCATTCCCGCCGTGGTGATCTATAACCACTTTGCCCGGCAGATTGTTGCCTACAAGGCATTGGTGGGAGATACCTCCGCCGGCGTGTTGCGGCTAGTTTCCCGCGACCTGAGCCGTTACGCCGTACAAGGCGAGTTGCCCGACAGTGACCAGCCGTCCGTCACGGGCAGGGGGTAGGGCATGGCCGCCAAGCTGCAGCACGATGATGAACTGACTGAAAACCACGAGATCAATGTCACGCCCTTTATCGACGTAATGCTGGTGTTGCTGATCATCTTCATGGTGGCGGCGCCACTGGCCACGGTGGATATCAAGGTGGATCTACCGGCTTCGGCGGCCGAGCCGCAACCCAAACCTGACAAGCCCCTGTACCTGACCATCGAAGCGGACCACAGCCTGTCCCTGGGCAATGCCCCGGTGACGCTCGATTCCCTGCCGCGCGCCCTGAGCACCGCCACCGACGGCGATACCGAACAGCGTTTATTCCTGCGGGCCGATAAGACGGTGGACTACGAAACCCTGATGCAGACCATGAACAAACAGCAGGAGGCCCGTTACCTGAAGCTGCCTCTGGACGGCTTGGAAGGCGTGCCGAGTGAAGGTGGTGCTGTCGCAGGGGGAACTCCCCAGTGAAGGACAACCTGGCGCGCAAACCACAACTGACCGTTGTCGAGGGTGGCAAGCCGCAGGGGATTGCCGTTCCCGATATTGTGCCGGAACTGGGTGAGCCGCCGGTAGGGGAGGAAAAGCGGCGCTGGTGGGTGCCGGGGAAGGAGACATCCTTGTGGTTCACGTCGTTGGGTCTGGTGCTACTGGTCTATGCCGCGCCTCTGGCGTGGTGGCTGTGGCCGGACAATGCCCCCGGCGCTAACCTGCCGCCACCGGCTGCCATGGTGGTGGAGCTGGCTCCGGCGCCGGTGGCACCACCCGCACCAGCTGAGCAACCGCTAGGGCCGGAACAGGCCGATGCCGTCCCACCGCCGCCAGAACGGGTACCACCACCGGAGCCTATTCCCGAGCCGGAACCCGAACTGCCGCCACTGCCGGAAGTGGCCGAAGCGGAAGTGGCCCTGGTCCGGGTCGAGGAGCCGCCCCCGGTGGATACTCCTGTGGAGGAAGAGCTGCCGCCGGCTGTTGAAGAACCGGTGGAAGAGGAATTACCCCCAGAGAAACCCGTTGAGGCCAGTGCGGCCAGTGCGCCACCGGAGACCCCCGAGGAGGATGTGACAGCAGCGGCGCCCAACCAGGGCGTGTCGTCACCGGTAGTGGACCAGAACCGGGTGATGAACTGGCAAAGCAGCCTGATGCTGAAGCTCAATGAGGCCAAGCGCTATCCGGTCGGCGCCCGACGTCAGCGCCAGGAAGGGGTGGTTTACCTGCGCTTTGCCATGGATCGGGAAGGGACGGTGTTGTCCGCCAGCATCGAACAGAGCTCGGGCTATCCCTTGCTGGATGAGGAAACCCTGGCCCTGGTGGAGCGGGCGCAACCGTTACCCAAGCCTCCCGAGGATATGGCGGGAGTGTTGGAATTTGTGGTGCCGGTGGAGTTTTTTATGAATCGCTAAGGCAGTCGCCGACCACGGCGAGCGGTTATTCCGAGTCTCCAGGCAGTCAGAACAACAGAACAACTGGACCAAGGAGTCGTGCGTATGGAATTACGTCACCTTCGCTGCTTCCTCGCCGTGGCCGAAGAGCTGCACTTCGCCCGTGCCGCGCAGCGCCTGCACATCGAGCAGTCACCGCTGTCGCGCACCATCAAGGAGTTGGAGGAAGACCTCGGGGTCTTGCTGTTCAACCGTACCACCCGCAGCACACGCCTGACCCGGGCCGGTCGCCTGTTTCTGGACAACGTGCCGCGTGTGTTCACGGCACTGGAGCAGGCACGGAACAGTGTCAAAGCCGCCGCGGCGGGTTTTCAGGAACAGTTGCGCGTTGCCCTGTCTGACGGGCTGACACCCTCGCGCCTGACCGCACTGCTGGCACAGTGCCGGGCAGAGGAGCCGGACGTGGATATCCGGCTGTTCCTGGTGCCACTGACCCAACAGCTTCGCGGCCTGGAAGACGACCTTTACGATGTCGGCTTCGCCCAGTCGGCGGAAGTGGGGGATGGCATCGTGGCCGAACCCGCTTGGACCGACCCGCTAGTGGTGGTCGTGCCGATGCGTCATCCCTTACTGAAATATAAACGCATCCCCCTTGATGAAGTGCTGCGCTACCCGCTGGTGATGGGCGATCCGCAACAATGCGAAGGCTATGATCGCCAGATTGCCCGGCTGCTGCGCACCACCGAGCAGGACCCACTGGTGGCCGAACAGGTCAGCTCCGTGGATCTGCTGCTGACCCTGGTGGCGGCCGGTTATGCGCTGGCGTTGATCGGGGCTTCGCACTTTGCCGCCTACAAGCATCCCGAACTGGTGGTCCGGCCCTTGGCCGGGCGCTCGCCGATGCTCACCACCTGGCTGCTGCGCCCCGATACCGACCCCTCCGAAACCCTGGCGCGGTTCATTGACCGGGTTTCCCCGATGGGGCCGCCCGCGCCTGCGGCGTCCATCCCCATGCTCAACGAGGAGAGCAACCCATGAAACCTTACCTGATGCTGACCACCGCCTTGCTGTTAACGGCCTGCGGTGAACCGACACCCACCCCGACCCTGCCCACCGATACCGTGGAATCCCTGGTAGCCGACCCTGAACGGCGCCGCGAGCTGCGCGAGCAGTGCCGGCTCAATCGCGCCGCGGTGGGCGATGAGGTATGCGCCCGTGTGGCCGAGGCGACCAATCGGGCGTTTTTTAACGACGGGGAAGTGCCCTATACGCCACCGGAAGATCCGCCGGCATTTTGATATCAATTTGTTCATGCAATTTTGGTGACGTAACTCTGTTCGCCGAAATACGCTGTGATTTACGTCACTTTTTTGCACTTGCCTCTGCTTGGCAATCTTGTTTTTTCCTTCTCTATTCTGCCGATAACAGTCTTTGACCGGCACTGATCCGGCACCGACCCTGACACCTGTGCGCACGTGTTTTTGTGCGCGAGGTATGGACGGACTCGGAGGCCGGTATGCGATCAACGGGAGTGCTCTACGGTCAGGTGCTGACGGTGTTCGGCATCGTGATTATTGGGGTGTGGGCCGCCACCCAGTGGGTGGCAGCCGCCCTGGGGTATCAGTCCCGTCTCGGCACACCCTGGTTCGAGCTTTTCGGGACACCGGTTTATCACCCCTGGCGCTTGTTTGACTGGTGGTTCTTTTTCGACGCCTATGCGCCGTCGGTATTCGTGACCGGTGGCGCCATTGCCGGGGCCAGTGGTCTGGTGGCCGTGGTGGTGGCCATCGGCATGTCGATCTGGCGGTCACGGCAATCACGCCTGGTGACCACCTACGGTTCAGCGCGTTGGGCGGAGCCGGCCGAAGTGGATCGTGCCGGCCTGACCGGCGATGCCGGCGTCTTCCTCGGTCAACACGATGGCAAATACCTGCGCCACGAAGGTCCGGAACATGTCCTGACCGTCGCGCCGACCCGTTCGGGCAAGGGCGTGGGGCTGGTGGTACCGACCCTGTTGTCCTGGCCCGCCTCGGCGGTGATCCATGACATCAAGGGGGAGAACTGGCAACTGACCGCCGGCTGGCGGGCGCGTTTTTCCCACTGCCTGTTGTTCAA
>JBKDZQ010000654.1:0-4236 GCA_047971325.1 Parahaliea sp. | reverse complement strand
GCAAGCTGTTCCTGCCCCTGACCCACCTGTGCCGGGATGTCTGCCACTATTGCACCTTTGCCCGCACCCCCAGGCATATCGAACAGCCCTACATGACCATCGACCAGGTGCTGGAGCAGTGTCGCCTGGCCCAGGCGCTGGGCTGCCAGGAGGCCCTGCTGACCTTGGGGGAAAAGCCCGAACTGCGCTACAGCGCGGCGCGCCGGGCGCTGGTGGAGCTGGGTTACGCCTCCACCCTGGATTATGTGCGGGCGGTGGCGGCGGCCATCCTCACCGACACCGGGCTGCTGCCTCATATCAACGCTGGCTGCATGAGCGCGGCGGAAATCGCCAGCTTGCGCCCGGTCAGCGCCTCCATGGGCATCATGCTCGAATCCGCTTCCGAGCGGCTGTGCCAGAAAGGCATGCCCCACTACGGTTCACCCGACAAGCTGCCGGCGCGGCGACTGGAAACCATCACCCTGGCGGGCCAGGCGGCGGTGCCCTTTACTTCCGGCATCCTGATCGGTATCGGCGAGACCCGCCGGGAGCGCATCGAGTCGCTGCTGGCCCTGCGTGCACTGCACCAGCAGTATGGCCACCTGCAGGAAATCATCGTGCAGAACTTTCGCGCCAAGCCCGGCACGCTGATGGCCCAGGCGCCGGAACCGGACCTCGACGAGCTGCTGTGGAGCATCGCCGTGGCGCGCCTGCTGTTCGGGCCACAGATGAACATCCAAGCTCCCCCCAACCTGAGCCCGGGGGTGCTCGGCCAGCTGGTGGCGGCGGGTATCAACGACTGGGGCGGGGTGTCGCCGCTGACCCCGGATTTCGTCAATCCCGAGGCCCCCTGGCCCCACCTGGGCCGGCTCGCCGACGAAACCCGGGGTGCCGGCAAGTACCTCGACCAGCGCCTGACCATATACCCGGCTTATGTGCGCGAGGCCCCGCGCTGGCTGGACCCGGCCCTGCAGGGGCCGGTGCTGCGCTTGTCCGACAGCACCGGCTTTGCCCGCCGCGACCGCTGGGCGCCGGGGGAGGACGCACCGGTGCCGCGGGAAGAAGCAGCGCTGCTGGCCGCGGCGGTACACAGCAAAGGAGGTGTGTCTGACACCACCGGGATCGACTCCGAACTGGCTCGTATCGTCGACACCTGTCGCGCCGGCAGGGAGCTGGCGGAGGCCGACATCGCCCGCCTGTTCGAGGTGCGCGGCGAGGAGTTCAGTTTCGTGGTGGCCGCCGCCGATGCCCTGCGACGGACGGTCTGCGGCGACAGCGTGTCCTACGTGGTCAATCGCAATATCAATTACACCAACGTGTGCTACTTCAAGTGCCAGTTCTGCGCCTTTTCCCGGGGCAAGCAGCACGAGGACCTGCGCGGCAAACCCTACGACATCAGCGGCGAGGAGATCGCCCGTCGCTGCCGGGAAGCCTGGCAACGCGGCGCCACCGAGGTCTGCATGCAGGGCGGCATCCACCCGGATTACAGCGGCCAGACCTACCTGGACATCCTGCGCACCGTGCGTGCGGCGACGCCGGACATGCACATTCACGCTTTCTCGCCGCTGGAGGTATTCCAGGGAGCGGCCACCCTCGGCCTGGCTCTGCCGGACTTCCTGTGCCAGCTCAGGCAGGCCGGGCTCGATACCCTGCCGGGCACGGCGGCGGAGGTGCTGCACGACGAGGTGCGCGCGGTGCTGTGCCCGGACAAACTCGACAGCCAGCAGTGGCTGGCGGTGATGGCAGCGGCCCACGAGGCGGGCTTCAGAACCACCGCCACCATCATGTACGGCCATATCGACCGCCCCGAACACTGGGCCCGCCACCTGCTGGCCATCCGCGGCCTGCAACAGCGCAGCGGCGGTTTCACCGAATTCGTGCCGCTGCCCTTCGTGCACATGGAGGCACCAATGTACCTGCGCGGTCGCGCCCGCCGCGGCCCCAGCTTCCGCGAGGCGCTGCTGATGCACGCGGTGGCGCGGCTGGTGTTCCACGGCCTGATCGACAACATCCAGGCTTCCTGGGTGAAAATGGGGGCGGCGGGCGTCGCCGCCTGCCTGGGTGCCGGCGTCAACGACCTCGGTGGCACGCTGATGAACGAGAGCATCACCCGGGCGGCGGGCTCCAGCCACGGCCAGGAGTGGCCTCCGGCGGTGATGGAGACCCATATCCGCGCCGCCGGCCGGGTGCCGCGCCAGCGCAACACCCTCTACGGCGAGGTCAGCGCGGAGCGCCGCGAGGCCGGGCGTGTGGCTGGCGACCTGCTGGCGGTGGACAACCAAAGAGCCGGCAAACTGCAACGCAGCAAGCGGCTGGTATCGGTGGTGGATCGTATTGTGGACGAGGTGGGGGAGGTGGCGACCGTGGCGGTGCCGGATGCGGCGGGCCTGCCACAGCAGCAGGTAGCGCCCCGGCAGGTGGTGCTGCTGGCCGCCTGTAACTGAGAGGAGGATTGCCCCGGTGTCACGGGCCGTACAACTGGAAGCGAGCTGGCTGGCGCAGCTGCAGGGTGAATTCGAGCAGCCCTACATGCAGGCGCTGGCGGATTTCCTGCGCTCGGAAAAGCGCGCTGGCAAGCGCATTTTTCCCGCCGGGGATGAAATCTTCAACGCCTTCGCCCACACCCCGCTGCCGGTGGTGAAAGTGGTGATTCTCGGCCAGGACCCCTACCACGGCGAGGGTCAAGCCCATGGCCTGTGTTTCTCGGTGCGCCCCGGGGTTGCCGTGCCGCCCTCCCTGTTGAACATCTACAAGGAGATTCAGGCCGAACTCGGCCACCCCATGCCCGTCCACGGCTACCTGCAAAGCTGGGCCGACCAGGGTGTGCTGCTGCTCAACAGCGTGCTGTCGGTGGAGTGCGCCCGCGCCGCCTCCCACCAGGGCCAGGGCTGGGAACAGTTTACCGACCGGGTGGTGGAAGTGATCAACCGCGAGCGCAGCGGCGTGGTGTTCCTGCTCTGGGGCAGCTACGCCCAGCGCAAGGGCGCGGTGATCGACAGCGCCCGGCACTGTGTGCTCAAGGCGCCACATCCCTCGCCGCTGAGTGCCCACCGGGGCTTCTTCGGCTGCGGTCATTTCGTTCAGGCCAATGAGTATCTCCAGTCCCGGGGCGAGCGCCCCATCGACTGGCGAGTGCCGGAGCTGTCCCATGTCACGGACGCCTAGCAGCGACGCCCTTCGCGTCCGCGAGCAGTGGACCGGGCAGCTCGGGTTCATTCTCGCCGCCCTCGGTTCCGCGGTGGGCCTGGGCAATATCTGGCGCTTTCCCGGCGTCGCCTACGAGAGCGGCGGTGGCGCCTTCCTCATTCCCTATCTGGTCGCGCTGGTCACTGCGGGCATTCCGGTGCTCTTCCTCGACTACGCGATCGGCCACCGCTACCGTGGCTCCGCGCCGCTGGCCCTGCGGCGCCTGGCCGGTCGTCTCGGCGAGGGGCTTGGCTGGTTCCAGGTGATGATCTGTGTGTTCATCGCCATCTACTACACGGCGGTGCTGGCCTGGGCCGCCAGCTACTTTGTCTTTTCGTGGAAGCTGAGCTGGGGCGGCGACCCGACCGGCTTTTTTGTCGGCGACTACCTGCAGGTGGCCACCGAGCCCTTTACCCTGCACTTCGTGCCGGCGGTACTGGTGCCGCTGGTCATCATGTGGATTCTTACCCTGGCCGTGCTGGGCACGGGCGTGGTCAAGGGTTTGCAGCGGGCCAATGTCGTGTTCATCCCGCTGCTGGTGGTCGGATTTCTGGTGCTGGTGGTCCGCGCACTTTTTCTTCCCGGCGCGATGGCGGGCCTCACGGCCTTCTTCACGCCCGACTTCACGGCGCTGGGCGAGCCGAAGGTGTGGCTCGCGGCCTACGGCCAGGTGTTCTTCTCGCTGTCTGTCGCCTTTGGCATCATGATTACCTACGCCTCCTACCGCCCACGCCGCTCCAACCTTACCGGTCCCGGCCTTGTCGTTGCCTTTGGCAACAGTTCCTTCGAACTGCTCGCGGGCATTGGCGTGTTCTCCACCCTGGGCTTCTTCGCCTACCAGCAGGGCGTCGCTGTCAGCGAGCTGAAGGGCCTCACCGGCGTGGCCCTGTCGTTCATGACCTTTCCCGCGATCCTGTCGCAGATGCCCGGTGGCGAGTGGTTCGGAGCGCTGTTCTTCGGCGCGCTCGTGCTGGCGGGTCTCACCTCTCTCCTTTCTGTGATCGAGGTCATTATTGCGGGTATCCGCGACAAATTCGGTTTCACCCGCTGGCAGGTGGTGTGCGGCTTTGG
>JBKDZQ010000653.1:0-2057 GCA_047971325.1 Parahaliea sp. | reverse complement strand
CCTAGCGCATCTGCCGGCCCCGGGTCGCCCTGCAGGCTGTAGTAAACTTACAGCGGCGACCCTGCTTGCCTGGCTCCACCATTCCATCACTATTCCACCAGATATGCAGGATGGCCCTGTTTCAGCCTTGCCGCATCGCGAAATACCCGGCCGTCGACCGGGGGCAGGTCGCCATTCCAGCGCCCCGGCGCCACCGCCTGCAGGGAGTGGGGTTGAATCAGGAACACCTGCCGGTAGTAGGCCAGCCAGTCCTCGCGAGTCAGGTCGCGCACGGCAGCGGACAGCTGCTGGCGGGCATCGAAGGCAAGCTCCTTCCTGGCGAGGGACTGCCAGAGGAACTCGGCACGTTCCCACAGGTTCTTGTCGGGCTTGTTGATCTCCTGCAGCAGTGCTTCCCGGTGGCGCTCGAAAACCGCGTCCCCGGTGGCCTCCGGCACCTGGGACATAAAGGCCGAGATCGCCGACGCCACCTGCGCCGCGGAGCTGCCCGGCGACTGAATCAGCAGCAGCAGCGCCGGCACATCCAGCTGGGACCAGGGCAGCGCCGCCACCACATAGCCCAATTGCTGCTCGGTGCGCAGTTGCTGGAAGAAGCCCGACTTGATGATCTGGCCGCTCAGGTCGGTGGCTGCCCGATCGCGCCAGCTGTTGCCGGCCCCTTGCAGGTACCAGGCCACCACTGAGTCGTCATGGGGCACGTCAGCCACCAGTTGCAGGGACTCTCCCGCGGCCAGGCGCAACACCCGCAGCGGCTCGATAGCCGGCGCCGGACCGCCGGGCAACAGCGGCGCGATACTGGCGGCAACGTCCCCGGCCGCCTCCGGCCGGTAATTGCCGTACAGCAGCGTCTCCGCCGTGGCGCTGTCCCAGAAGGACTCGGTGTAGGACGCCAGGTCTTCCAGCTGCAAGTCCTGCAATACACCGACCAGGGCGTCTTCGTTCCACTCACCATACAGCAGGGCTTCCCGCAGATCGTCGATCACCTGGCTGGAGGGGCGCTTGGCAATGGCATTGCGCAGGCCGCGGATCATATCGGCGCGAATATTGGCAAAGCGCGCCTCATCGAAATCCGCCGCGCGCAGGGTACTGAGCAGGCGCTCCAGCAGCAGACCCTGCTTGACGTTGTAGCCGCTGATGCGCCGGCTGATACCCTGGGCGTGCTTGTACAGGTCGAAGTTCAGCCCGGCCAGCGTTGCCGGATAGGCGAACTCATTGACCGCATCCTTGAGCAGGGCGGTGTAGAGTACCGCCAGCGCCGCCTGGCGCGGACTCTGGCCCACCTCGGTGGAGCGGAAATTGATATAGGTGGCGCCCTTGGGCACACGGAACTCGTCGTCCTGCAGGAACCACACGGTCTGCCGCCCCGCCGCCAGCACCTTTTGCGGTATCGCGGGCACCGGCGTCGCCAGCGCCACCAGCGAGACATCGTCGGCAATAAACTCATTGGCCGCCGGCAGGTGCAGGGCGGGCTCCGGAGCGCCTCGCCAGTGCGCAAGCCCGGCCGCCGCCAGCGTCTGCCGGGCGTAGGGCACGGCGTAGTAGCGGCTGACCCGGTCGGTCTGCACCTGCTCGTCGGACAGCACCACCAGGGCGTTCTCCGGCACCAGCTTCGCCAATGCCTCTCTCAGCAGTGCCGGCCGGTAGTCGGTCATCAGGTAGGGGCCCTGCAACACGTCCCGGGGCGCGAAATAGTGCATGCTGCTTGCCAGTGCGCTGACGTAGTTGATCGGCTCGAAATCCTCCTTGAAGCGAAAACGCAGAGCCGCGATCCGGGATTGCTCGTCGTACAGGCGCTGCTGGGGCCCCTGCTGGCGCAGCAGGTCCAGAGAAGTGAACAACAGGTGCAGCACCCGCTGATACTGCGTCACCCCCCGCTCGGTCAGCACCACGCTGACACTGAACAGTTCGCCACCGCGCCAGTCCAGGCCCGCGCCAGCTCCCAGGCTTTCCGCCAACCCTTCGACCTTCAGTTGCGACAGCAGGCTGCCCTCCCCCTCGTGACCGATCAGGTTGCCCAGGTAGGACAGCGGCTGGGTGCGGTAGGCGGCGCGGTAGTC
>JBKDZQ010000652.1:0-7177 GCA_047971325.1 Parahaliea sp. | reverse complement strand
TGCGGGCGGCCTCGGCGACGGGGGCCACCACCCGCGTGGCCTCCGGATGCTCCGGGCTGAACAGCGGGTACCAGCCGTCGGCGAGTCGCCCGGCGCGCTGGAAGATGGCGTCCGGGGCGATGGGCTCGGCGGTGCGTCCCATGCCGAACAGCAGGGGAATGGGTCGCTGCAGGGGGCGCGGTGACAGACTGACGTCGACGAATTCGTGGAACTGCCCGGAGAAGGACACATCGTTGTCGGTCCACAGCCGGCGCATGACTTCCACCTGCTCCTCGAAGCGCTTGCCGCGGGTCTTGAAGTCGGCGCCCATGGCGGCGAACTCCAGGTCGTTGTAGCCCACGCCGAGGCCCAGGTTGATGCGGCCCCCGGACAGGATGTCGATCTCGGCGGCCTGCTTGGCCACCAGCGCGGTCTGTCGCTGGGGCAGGCCGAGAATCCCGGTGACAAAGGTGATCTGCCGGGTGATGGCGGCCAGATAGGCGAACAGGGTGAAGCACTCGTGGATGGTGCTTTTGTCCGTGTAGGGGGTTTTGGCGATGCCGCCGTGCTTGTCGGCCACAATGCCCACCACATGGTCGAGCATGTGGAGGTACTTGAAGCCGAAGTCATCCGCCTGCTTGACGAAGGCTAGCAGGGGTTCGATCTCCGGGCCGAACTTGGGCCAGTCGTACAGCGTAACACCGAGTTCCACGTTGGATATCATACTTGTCACCTTTTATTCGTCGATGGGGTCCGGGGCCGCCCGGACACTGTGAACCTGTTGGGATTGTAGAAACGAGCTTGCACTGGTGTCGGCCGTTCAGCGGTTCTTGCGCGTGGTCGAGGCGCCGATATTGCTGTCGTCGGTCGAGGACTCGCCGGGGTAGCCACCGCCGCCGAACTGCTTGTCCAGGGCCTTGTAGTCAACACCCGCCGGGCCCATGGGCAGGGCGTCGGTAAAGTGGAAAGCCCGCGGGGTCTTGTAGCGGGCGATTAGGCTCCGCACGTGTTCCTGCAGTTCCTCTTCGCTCACCTGGACATCCTTGGCCTTGACGATCACCGCCGTCACCAGTTGACCCCATTTCTTGTCGGGGGTACCGATGATGGCCGCCTGCGCCACGGCGGGGTGGCTGCGCAGGGCGTTTTCCACTTCCGAGGCGTAGACGTTCTCGCCGCCGGTTTTCAGCATCTGGGCCTTGGGCCCGACAAAACTGATGGTGCCGTCGTGGTCGCGCCGGGCCAGGTCCCGGGTGTGCCACCAGCCGCCGGCGCTGGTGCGCTCGGCATTGAGTTCCGGGCGATTCCAGTAGCCAAGGCCGGCCACCGGGCCGCGAATTACCAGTTCACCGACCTCGCCGGGGGCGACCACCTTGCCCTGCTCGTCGATCACCCGCGCCTGCACCATGGGCGCGGCGCGCCCGCAGAAGGGGGTGCTGCCCTCGCCGGCGAAGGCGCCTACGATGACCGGGCCCACCACTTCGGTTTGTCCGCAACCGCTGATGCCGGGGCCGGGGCTGACCATCTCGCTCCAGTCGGGCAGGTTGAGCGCGCTGCGGAAGCAGCGGATATCCAGTTTGCGCTCGCGGTTGAGTTCGGCGATCTGGGTGGCGGTCACCGGCTGAAGGGTGCCGTTGGTCAGCCGTTCTTCGTGTATCAGTCGCAGCAGGTCGGCGGCGTCGGCGGTGTGCCGCGCCAGGTGCAGCGCGCCGCCGGCGATGAAGGTGGGCAGAATGTCCAGCCAGGCGGCGATGTGGAAGGTGGGGCCGCTGACCAGGGTGCGGGTGTCGCTGCTGGCCTCGAACACGTTCACATGCACCAGCGATTGCAGGTACAGGCCCGGCTCGGACAACTGGGCGCCGTTGGGTTTGCCGCCGAAGGCCGCGGTGTACAGCACCAGCAGGGCGCGTTCGGTGTCGGGCTCGGCGCAGTCTTGCGTGCCCTCGGCAGAGCCGCTGGCCACCAGCGCCTCGTAGCTGTCGTCGCCGCCGTCGATCTGCACCCAGTGCGCGGGTGAATGGGACAGCGTCGCTTTGGCTTCGCTGATGGTGGCTTCAAACTCCTGGCTCTGCCAGAACACCACGGCGGGGCTGAAATCGTCGAGGACAAAGGCGATTTCCGCCGCCGTTTGCCGCCAGTTGGCCACGCAGAGCACCGCCCCGAGGCGGCTGCAGGCGAGGAAAACCTCAAGCATGCCCGGCGAGTTCTTGCCCAGCCAGATCAGCCGGTCGCCCTCGCCGATGCCGCGCGCAGCGAGGGCGCTGGCGACGCGGTTGACGCGCTGCCACAGGGTGTCGAAATCCATGCGGGCATCGCCGTGGACCACGGCGTCCTGCAGGGGGTAGCTGAAGCGGAGCTGCTCCAGTAGTCGGTAAAAACCGGGGATGGACGCTGCCATGGGATGCCTCCTGATGCCTTAGCTCGCGCTGTTGCGGAACATGCCTTCAATCGCCGGCCGGTCCAGTTTGCGGCTGACCGGGTTGAGGGGAATGCTCTCCACAAACAGTACGCGGTAGGGCGAAACGCCGTATTCCCCGTCGACGAGGGCGGCCACCTCCTCCTTCGTCAGGCTGTCACCGCCGCGCTGTTGCACGGCGATGCACAGGCGGCTCTCGCCGTCGATTTCCACCGCCATGGCCACCACTTCCTTGATGGCCGGCGCCTTGCCCAGGTGCATTTCCACCTTGCGCGGGTACAGGGTTTTGCCGTCGACCTTGAGGGCGAACGTGTCGCGGTCCAGGAAGTAGAAGAAGCCGCGCTCATCCTTGGAGCCGACATCCCCCGGGCACACCCAGCCGTCGATCAGGGTGTCGCGGGTTTTTTCCGGCTGGCCGATGTATTCGAGCATGGCGCCCGGCGATTTGATGTAGAGATAGCCCGGCTGGTTGGGCGGCAGTTCGGCGCCGTTTTCGTCACGAATCTGCATGTCCATGCCGATGATGGGGCGCCCCAGCGAGCCGAGAATTTCCGGCGTGTCCAGGTTGTGGTCTTCCGGGCGCAGCAGGCCCGAGGGGCCGGACTCGGCGGTGCCGAAGGTCTGGGCGAAAATCGGGCCGCAGATGCGAATGGCCTCGGTCAGCCGTTCCACGGTCATGTTCTCGCCGCCGTAGTAGAACAGTTCCAGTTGCGCTTTCATCCAGTCGGTATCGCCCTGATCCAGCAGGGTGTAGAGCATGCGGGTGGGCATGAACAGCATGTTTGCACCGTTGGCCTTGGCGGCGCCCACCACCTTGTCCAGGTCGGGCGAGGGCACGGTCACCACGCAGCCGCCGCGCAGGATAGTGGGGGTGAGCAGCATGTGCATGACCGTGGGGTGGGTCATGGCGAGCACGCTCACCGGCCGCACCGGATGGTTGACGGTCATCATGGTCAACAGGGCCTGGGAAGCCGGGGCCGAGGCCGGTACCGGGAAACCCTTGGGCAAACCGGTGGAGCCGCTGGTAAAGTAGATGCCCCCGGGGGCATCACTCAGCCGGGGTATCAGGGCCCCGCTGGCGGCGCTGGCGGGTTGTGGCAGCGGCTGCAGGTCGCCGCCCTCACCGCCGACGGCGTAGGCCGGACAGGCGAGACCGCCGAAACGGGCCAGGGTCTCCGCCGGGTAGTCACTGGCGCGCACCAGCACCGCGTCGGCGCCGGACAGGCGGACCCGGTGTTCCACCATTTCCCAGGGCAGGGCGGGGTTCAGCTCCACCAGGGTCAGGCCGGCGATGTAGGTGGCGAGCACCAGTTCGACAAAGTCGCCGCTGGTGTTCAGGGCCAGGCCCAGCGTACTGCCGGGACCGAGCCCGATCTTGTCGAAGGCGGCGAGCAACTGGTGCATGCGGCCGCGCAGTTCGTCATAGCTCAGGCGGCGCTCACCGTCGACGATCGCGGTTTCACGGGTGTACAGGTTCAGGGCCTGCGCATAGAGTTCGCCTACAGCTGGATAAGATGGATTCATGTTCCTCGCCTTTTGTCTGTTCAACTTTCCCGTGTGTGCGACAGCACCCGGATGCGCGTCAGCTGCCGGCGTACTCGCGGATTTTCAGCTTGCCCAGCTGGGCCATATGGACCTCGTCGGGGCCGTCGGCCAGTCGCAGGTAGCGGTTGGTGGTGAAGAAGTCCGCCAGCGGCGTGTCGGCGCTCACCCCCATGCCGCCGAAGGTTTGCACGGCGCGGTCGCAGACGGTCTGGGCCATCTGGGGCGCCACCACCTTGATGGCGGCAATCAGGTCCTTGGCGGTCTTGTTGCCGTAGCGGTCCATGGCGTCGGCCGCTTTCAGGGTCAGCAGGCGGGCCTGTTCGATATCGCAGTAGGATTTCGCCACCTCCTGGCGGATGCTGCCCTGGTCCGCCAGCGGTTTGCCAAAGGCCACCCGGCTGTTGACCCGCTGGCACATCAGTTCCAGAGCGCGCTGGGCCTGGCCGATGGAGCGCATGCAGTGGTGGATACGGCCCGGCCCCAATCGGCCCTGGGCGATCTCGAAACCGCGCCCTTCGCCGAGGATCATGTTGGATTTCGGCACCCGCACGTTATTCAGGGCGACCTCCGCGTGGCCACCGGGGGAGTGCACCGAGCCAAATACCCGCAGCGGGCGAACGATCTCCACGCCCGCCGTGTCGCGGGGCACCAGAATGGTGGAGTGCTGCTGGTGGCGGGGGTTGTCCAGCAGGGTCTTGCCCATGACCAGCAGGATGTCGCACTTCGGGTGCAGGATGTTGGATATCCACCACTTGCGACCATTGATCACATAGTCGTCGCCGTCCGGGAGAATGGTGGTGGCGATGTTGGTGGCGTCGGAGGAGGCCACCTGGGGTTCGGTCATCACATAGGCCGAGCGGATTGCGCCGTCCAGCAGGGGCTTGAGCCACTGTTGCTGCTGTTCCGGGGAGCCGTACTTGGCCAGTACTTCCATGTTGCCTGTGTCGGGCGCGGAGCAGTTGAAGATTTCCGAGCTGAACAGCACGCGCCCCATGATTTCCGCCAGCGGTGCGTATTCCAGGTTGGTGAGGCCGGGGCTGAACTCGCCGTACTCTTCCGGCAGGAACAGGTTCCACAGGCCGGCTTCCCGCGCCCTGGCCTTGAGCGCTTCCATCTGCGGCCAGGCCTGCCAGCGCTTGGCCTCGCTCTCAATCCACTCGTAGTAGCCCTGCTCCGCCGGGTAGACGTGCTCGTCCATGAAGGCTTCCAGGCGCCCGATCAGGGCCTTGACCTTGTCGCTGTATTCAAAGTTCATGCTGCTGTTTCCTCTTTTTTTACTCGGTTTTACCGGGCCGGATTTACAGGGCCAGGCCGCCGTCGACCAGAATGGTCTGGCCACAGACGTAGGCGGCCAGGGGCGAGGCCAGGAACAGGGCGGTGCCTGCCATGTCCGCGGGCGTACCCAGCCGTCGCAGGGGGATGCCGCTCAGGGCCTGCTCCAGACGCTTCGGGTGTTTGGTGGTCACCTCGGTGAGCTTGGTCTCGACCAGGCCGGGGGCCAGGCCGTTGACGCGAATGCCGTCCCGGGCATAGGCCTGGCCCAGGCTCATGGTCAGGTTGACCGCACCGGCCTTGGAGGCGGCGTAGGCGGGGTTGCCGATGTTGCCGCGGTAGCCGGACACCGAGCTGACGATCACGATGCTGCCGCCACCAGCGGCGCCCAGGGCCGCGCGGAATTTTTCGCAACAGTGGATCAGGCTGTCGAGGTTGACCGCCATCACCCGGTCCCAGGCTTCACGCTGGAATTCCTTGCGGTCATAGGCGACGATGCCCTGGCACAGGATCAGGCTGTCGAGCCCCTCCTCGAAGGGCGCCGCCGCGCTGGCGATGGCCTCCGGGTCGCCGACATCCACGGCGCTGTAACCCAGGCCGTCGAGGTCGGAGCCGTCGGCGGCGCTGTAGTCACTGGCGGCGGGGCGGGTGCCCCAGACATGGACCGCCGCGCCGTGGGCGCGAAAGGCCTGTGCAATGCCGTTGCCGATGCCGCTGGAACCGCCGACGACCAGTGCGCGGCGACCGCTGAAATCCAGTTCATTCATGGTGTTTACCCGTGTTCGATCCAGTGGGAGGCGCGACGCAGCAGGCGGGTCGCCCGGGCGTGCAGTTCGTCGCCGGTATCCTTGGGGGCCTTGCCCTGGCAGGCGCGGGCGTAGGTGCCCTCCAGCAGGATGGCGAGTTTGAAGCAGGCCAGTACCCGGTACCAGTCCATGGCGCCGAGGTCGCGGGTGGAGTGCCTGCCGTAGTGTTCGATCAGTTCCGCGGCGCTGGGGAAGCCCTCCCAGGGGCTTACCGGCGGGGCCCAGGGATTGGGTGCCTGGTCGTCGGGCCAGGTGGCCAGCAGCCAGCCGAGGTCGATCAGCGGGTCGCCGATGGTGGCCAGCTCCCAGTCCACGATGGCGGCGAGTTCCGCACTGTCGTTGCAGAACATGACATTGGCGAGGTGGTAGTCGCCGTGCATGATGCCCGGCCGGAAGCTGGCCGGGCGGTGGGTCTCCAGCCACTGGCCGATGGCCTCGACCTCCGGCAGGTCCTTGCGGCCGTCCCACTGCGGCAACTGGCTGTAGCTGTCGAGCTGGGCATTCCAGCGCTCGACCTGGCGCGCCAGGTAGTCGTCGGGCTTGCCAAAATCCGCAAGGCCCATGGCCAGGTAGTCCAGCTCCCCGAGCCGGGCGATACCCTCGGTCAGGGCCAGGCCCATGCGGTGGCGCATGGGCGGGGAGGCCGCGTGGGCCGCCGGCAGGCCGGTGGTGGGGTTGAAGCCGTCGATGACTTCCATGATGTAGAAAGCATAGCCCAGGGGCTGGGTGTCGGCGCTGTAGGCCACCAGCGCCGGGTGGGGCACGCCGCTGCCGGCGAGGGCCTTCAGCACCGTCGCCTCGCGCACCATGGTGCGGTTGGAGTTTTCCCGCAGGTGTTGCGGCGGGCGCCGCAGAATGTGGGTTTTGCCCGAGCGCGTAAAGCGCATGAGGATGTTCTGGGTACCGCCGGAGATGAACTTGATGTCTTCCAGTGGCCCGCTGCCCAGGCCCTGCTCATCCAGCCATTGGGTGAAGGCATCGATATCCACGGCCCGTTCGGGGGCGCTGTCGCTGGGATCCGTCATGGTATTTATTCGTATATGTTAGAAATATAGTAATAATAGGCATTATAGGTAGGAAGTGCTGGTTGCGCAATCATTCGCCCCCACTTTTGCTGTTTGCAGGGGCCTGGCGTGCGGCGGGGTTTTTGCGGAATGCGGCA
>JBKDZQ010000651.1:0-6682 GCA_047971325.1 Parahaliea sp. | reverse complement strand
CACTGCTGCTGAAAGAGCAGGGCTACCGCGTGGAAGGCCTGTTCATGAAGAACTGGGAAGAGGACGACGGCACTCAATACTGCACGGCGAAGGCCGATTTCGCCGATGCCCAGGCGGTGGCGGACCGGCTCGGCATCCCCCTGCACGGCGCCAATTTCGCCGCCGAGTACTGGGACAAGGTGTTCGAGCACTTCCTGGCGGAATACCGGGCCGGGCGCACGCCCAACCCTGACATCCTGTGCAACCGCGAAATCAAGTTCAAGGCCTTCCTGGACTATGCGCTGCTGCTGGGCGCGGACCTGATCGCCACCGGCCACTACACCCGTCGCGGTGAACTCGACGGCAGCGCCACCTTGCTCAAGGGCCTGGATACCAACAAGGACCAGAGCTATTTCCTGCACGCGGTGGGCCACGCGGAGCTGGAAAAAACCCTGTTCCCGGTGGGCGAGATCGAAAAACCGCAGGTGCGGGAACTGGCACAACAGCACGGCCTGGCCACCGCGAAAAAAAAGGACTCCACCGGTATCTGCTTTATCGGCGAGCGCCGCTTCAGCGACTTTCTCAAACAGTACCTGCCAGCCCGGCCCGGCGACATTCTCAGCCTGGACGGGCAGTTGCTGGGCCGCCACCAGGGCCTGATGTACCACACCATCGGCCAGCGCCAGGGGCTGGGTATCGGCGGCCGCGCCGATGCCGGCGAGGCCCCCTGGTATGTGGTGGACAAGGACCTGCAGCACAACGTGCTGCGGGTGGCCCAGGGCAACGATCACCCGGCCCTGTTCAAGTCCATCCTCTACACCGGCGCCATCCACTGGGTGGCCGGGCAGGCGCCGGCGCTGCCGCGCACGCTCAGCGCCAAGGTGCGTTACCGCCAGGCCGACCAGGGCTGCACCCTGCGGGTTGTGGACGGCGCTTACCAGGTCGCCTTCAGCGAGCCCCAGCGGGCCATCACCCCGGGGCAATCCGTGGTGTTCTACGAGGGCGAACGCTGCCTCGGCGGCGGCGTGATCGAGCGGGCCGCGGCATGAGTCGGGACACGAGCGGCAGCTTGCAGCAGCAGACCCTGGCTCTGGCCGGGGTGGTACAGGCGGCGCGCCTGGTGGACCAGATTTCGCGTAGCGGCAGCTATCCGCCGGAATTCCTCGAAACCTCCATCAACAGCCTGTTCCAGTTCGATGCCAGCCAGGTGGAGGATGTCTTTGGTGGCCCGGCCGGCGTGCGGCTGGGCCTGCAGAACCTGGCGGCCCTGCTGGCCAACCGCAACGAAGCAGAAAGCCGTGACCTGGTGCGCTACCTGTTCGCCCTGCTCTACCTGGAGGGCAAGTTCCGCCGCGATCCGGACATGATGTCGGTGGTGCGTTCGCGCCTGGAGCACGCCAGCTTTCGCGCCGAACATTTTGCCAGCCACGTCCACGATGTCTGCCACAGCATTTCCGGCATCTACCAGGACACACTCAGTACCCTGAAATTCCGTATCACCGTGACCGGCAGCGCCCAGCACCTGCAGGACAGCAGGAACGCAGACATCATCCGCGCCCTGCTGCTGGCGGGCATCCGCTCGGCCTTTCTGTGGCGACAGCTCGGCGGGCGCCGCTGGAAGCTGCTGTTCCAGCGCCGCGCCCTGCTGCACTGCGCCCAGGACCTGGCGCGCGCTTCCTCCGCGGTGTAAAGCGCGGGCGGCCTGGGGTAGAATCCCTGCCCCCGTTCTGCCCGAAAACCACACCCGACAATCTGGAGTCAGCATGGAACTGTCAGCGCTCACCGCCATATCCCCCATCGATGGCCGCTACGGCAGCAAGACCGCGGCCCTGCGCGAGGTGTTCAGCGAATACGGCCTGATCCGGCGCCGGGTGCTGGTGGAAGTGCGCTGGCTGCAGCGGCTGGCAGCCCACCCGGGTATCGCCGAGGTACCCGCCCTCTCCGCAAACGCCAACACCCTGCTCGAATCCATCGCCGCCGATTTCGGCCCCGCCGGCGCGGCGCGCATCAAGGCGATCGAAGCCACCACCAACCACGATGTGAAAGCGGTGGAGTACTTCATCAAGGAGCGCTTTGCCGGCAACGCCGAACTGCTGGCCATCGCCGAGTTTGTGCACTTCGCCTGCACCTCCGAGGACATCAACAACCTGTCCCACGCGCTGATGCTGCGCGACGGCATGCAGGCGGTGATGCTGCCGCAGATGCGGGATATCATCGCCGCCCTCACCGACCTGGCCCTGGCCTGCGCCGAGGCGCCCATGCTGTCGCGCACCCACGGCCAGACCGCCAGCCCCACCACCATGGGCAAGGAAATCGCCAACGTGGTGGCGCGCCTGCGACGCCAGCTCGCGCAGATCGAGCAGGTCGCGTACCTGGGCAAGATCAACGGCGCGGTGGGCAATTACAACGCCCACCTGTCCGCCTATCCCGCCATCGACTGGCAGGCCAACGCCCGCGAGTTCGTCGAGTCCCTTGGACTTGGCTTCAATCCCTACACTCCACAGATCGAGCCCCACGACTACATGGCGGAACTGTTCGACGCCGTGGCCCGCTTCAATACCATCCTGGTGGACTTCAACCGGGATGTATGGGGCTATATATCCCTGGGCTATTTCAGGCAGAAAACCGTCGCCGGCGAAGTCGGCTCCTCCACCATGCCGCACAAGGTCAACCCCATCGACTTCGAGAACTCCGAGGGCAACCTGGGGCTGGCCAATGCCATTTTCGGCCATCTGGCCGCCAAACTGCCGGTGAGCCGCTGGCAGCGCGACCTCACCGACAGCACCGTGCTGCGCAATATGGGGGTGGGCCTGGGCTACAGCCTGATCGCCTACCAGGCCAGCCGCAAGGGCATCGGCAAGCTGCAACTCAACCAGGCCCGGCTGGCGGAAGATCTGGAGAAGAGCTGGGAAGTACTGGCCGAACCGATACAGACAGTGATGCGCCGCTACGGCATCGAGCAACCCTACGAGAAACTCAAGGCCCTCACCCGCGGCCAGGACATGAGCCGGGAGACCATCCGCGCCTTTGTGACCACTCTGGACCTGCCTCGGCAGGCCCGGGATGAACTGCTGGCGCTGACGCCTGCCACCTACATCGGCAATGCCATAGCGCAGGCGCGGGATATTCAATAGCGCTGCTGACCAGGCCATCACCAGACACTGCGCATGCCAGCTCCCGCACGTTTTCACCTGCCGATCGATATCGGGCATTTCCTCGCCCACCACTGGCAGCGGGAGGCCCTGCTGATTCGTGGCGCGGTGAAGCACTTCCAGGTGCCGCTGGACGGCGATGAACTGGCGGGGCTGGCGATGGAGGAAGAGGTCGAGTCGCGCATTGTGGAAGAGGCCGGCGGCCGCTGGCGGGTCAGCCACGGCCCCTTTGCCGAGGCGGACTTCCAGCGCCCTCCCCCCTGGACCCTGCTGGTGCAGGCGGTGGACCAGTGGGTACCGGAAGTCGCTGCCTTGAAGCAACTGGCGGATTTCCTCCCCCACTGGCGCGCCGACGATGTGATGGTGAGCTACGCCACCGACGGCGGCAGTGTCGGCCCCCACTTCGACCGCTACGACGTGTTCCTGCTGCAGGGCCAGGGACAGCGCCTGTGGCGGCTCGGCCAGCACTGCGATGACAACAGCCCGCTGCTGGAGGCTTGCGAGCAGCGCGTACTGGCGGATTTCGACTGCCGACAGCAATACCTGCTGTCACCCGGCGACCTGCTGTACCTGCCACCCGGGCTCGCTCACTGGGGCATTGCCCAGGGCGAGTGCACCACCTTTTCCATCGGCTTTCGGGCGCCCGCCCGGCAGGATCTGCTGGCCCGGCTGACCGACCAGGCCCTGGAAAGCGCCGGCGCGCAGGCCCTGTTCAGCGACCCTGGCCGCGCCCGCGCCACCCGCCCGGGAGAAATCAGCTCCGATGACATCGCCGCCGCCCGCGCCCAGGCCATCGCCCTGCTGGAACAGCAAGACCACCCCGCCTGGTTTGGCGAACTGGTGTCGGAGCCGCGCTATCCGCTGCAGGCCGATGATGGCCCTCCCGCTGACCTGGAAGGCCTGTGGCTTGGACAAGTGCAATTGTGGCGTAACCCGGCGGCCCGTATCCTCTGGTGCGAACAGGGCAGCACCCTCCATGTCTTCGCCAATGGCAGCGCCTGCGAACTGCCCGTCACAGTCATCCCAACACTGACCGGACTGATTGAAAAAGGCCGAATGGATTGCAAAAACGACGGCACTGACCGCAACCTGGTGACCTTCCTGCTGGAAACCGGAGCCTGTTATGCCGAGTAAGGATGCGACGATTGAACTGCGCATCGTGCGCCGGGAAGCGGCCGGCATGACCCTGTCGCCATGTACCTGGCGCTGGGGGCGCCAACACCGTGAGTGACAGTGATCGGCAAGGCGCACCCGGTGGCGTGCAATACCCATCGCCATTCAACGAGCACGCCCTGGCCCTGACCAGCAGCGCCCGCCGCCACCTGTACATTCTCAGCCCCACCCTTGATTACCGGGTGTTCGACAGCAGTGAACTGGCTACCGCGCTGACAACTCTGGCCCGGGACAGCCGCCAGAGCGAAATTCACATACTGATCGCCGACCCGCGCCCGCTGGTGCAGCGCGGCCACCGCCTGCTCGCCCTGGCCCGGCGCCTGCCGAGCAAGTTGCACCTGCGGGTGCTGGCCGAGCACCCCCAGTGGCGCGGTGAAACCCTCGTCATTCGCGACCACGACGGCGTGCTCTACCATCCCGGCGAGGGTGCGCGGGCGGGTTTCTGCGAAGCGGATTCCAGGGCCTCGACCAGAGCGTATCTGGAACTGTTTCGTGAACTGTGGCGACAGGGCCGTGAGGACAGTGAGCTGAGAAGCCTACAGCTATGACTGCTGACCCTGCCCGCGCATCGGGCTTCTTTGCTATTTCAGTAATTCAAAACCCGGCCACTTAGCGGCCTTTTTGTCGAAAGTGACGGTTGCCCCACAACCGGCCCCCTCGGCAATGCGGCTCACCAGATGGTCGGGAAAATCGGCATTGGAGCCCTTGGCGTCATTGATAGCCCGCCACACCACTGCGGGATCGTCAATGCTGAACCCCTCGACCCACATGAGCTTTTCAATAACCTCCAGGGCCGCAGCGGCACTGAGCCTATAGCTGCTTTGCAGTACCCAGGCCAGCTCACACAAGGTGATGTGCCCAATAAAGCAGGGATCTTCGCCGGTGCACTCTGCCTCGATAAAGCGTGTCGCTATCCGGGATTGCTTCGGATCATCCTGCGCCAGGTAGCGGATCAGCACATTGGTATCCAAGCCCTTCAAGCGCGCCCTCCCCGGCTTTTAATCACCTCTTTCATATCCCGGATGGAAACAGGCCGTTCAGGCTTGGGAACAATCCCTTTCAGGCTTGCCACGCTCACGGTGAGCGGCACGAAATAGACCCGCCCCTGATCATCGACATTGAACGCAACCTTGTCTCCGGTTTCGATGTTCAGCCGTGTCCGCACATCACGGGGAATGGTGATCTGGCCTTTACTTGTGACAGTGGATGTGCTCATTGTGTACACGCCTGAATGCCGCCGCATCCGCTTATAGTATTACATAAAAGTAAGGAAACAAAGAAAGGCAGGCATTCCCTCTGGCACTCCTTTTCCAGCAAATGCAACCACCATCTTGAAGTCAATCGCTAACCGGCATTGCTGCACATACTGGGCCCGCTCCCTGGCCGTTGCTCCTCGCTTGAATTGCTGTGCCTGTAACATAAAATATCTGGAAGCAAGTGGAGGCAAGGCAATGGAACTCAAATTCACAGTGTTCGCCCATATTTCGAAGCCCGTGCACGAGGTCTTCGAGGCGGTGGCCGACCCTGCGCAGCTGTCGTGCTATTTCACGACCGGCGGCGCCAGGGGGCGGCTGGTTGAGGGCGCGACGGTAAGCTGGGACTTCCATGACTTTCCCGGCGCCTTTCCGGTCTCTGTGGTCGAGGTCGTGCCCAATCGGCGCATTGTGCTCGAATGGAAGGCCAGCGAGCCGGACGGCGACGCGCCAGGCTACAACACGACCGTGACCATGGCGTTCCAGGCGACCGACGACAATCGAACCCTGGTGGAAATCACGGAACAGGGCTGGCGTGAAACCCCCAGCGGTCTCAGGGCGAGCTACGGCAATTGCATGGGCTGGAGCCAGATGCTCGCCGCGCTGAAAATCTGGCTCGAACACGGCATCAATCTGCGAGAGGGGATGTACAGGTAGTACTCCTTCAACTTGATGCTGACCTATCCGGTCCCCGTTCCCCGGTACCACAGGTCGAGACACGCCGTACCCGATAAAGCGGGGCAGGCTCTAAACCCGTATATGGGGCTCATCCATGGGGGCTCGAGCACGACATGCCCAGCACCCAGCGCAGTTGGTTTTCGACGCGCCAATGCTGCCGTGTGGTCTGTAGCACTTAGTCGGCTGCAAGTGGCGCCGCGCCTTTGCTCATCCTACTGCACAAAAAACGTTCATGCGTTTGCCCCGCCCCCCTCCGCCAACAGCACCCCCACCTCATTGCCCTCGTAGACCAGCTCAAAGGTGCGCAGGGCGCGGCAGGCTTCCTCGCCGGCCTGAAGCCGGCGGCCATCCGCCAGGGCAAAGCGGTAGTGGTGCAGGGGGCATTCGATCACGCCGGCCTCGACGCTGGCGGCCTCCAGGGGATGGTCGCGGTGGGGGCAGCGGGCC
>JBKDZQ010000650.1:0-12726 GCA_047971325.1 Parahaliea sp. | reverse complement strand
CCAGAGCCTGCTGGTGGGCGATCTGCTGCTCGTGGTCGCGCGAGGGTTGCAGGTTTTCCATCACCACATCCGGCAGGACGGGCAACTGCTCCAGCCAGGAGGGAGCGTGGCGCTGCAGGCGCTCGAACAGGGTGCGCGGTGAATAGCGTTCACTCACCCAGCGCTCCAGGTAGGGCTGGGCGGTGTCCCAGAGGTTGAGGTCGGGGTAGAGTTCACGCCCCAGGCCCTCGATGTTGAGCAGGGTTTTCTGCAGCAGCACCAGGGAGGGCTGCACCTCCATGTTGAAGCGGCGGGCAGTGCGGAACAGGTGGATCAGCAGCTGGCCGAAGGAAATCTCCCGCAGCGGGCGCTCGAACACGGGCTCGCACACGGTGCGCATGGCGGATTCGAAGTCCTGTACCCGGGTCTGGGGCGGCACCCAGCCGCACTCCACATGCAGCTTGGCGCACTCGTGGTAGTCGCGGTGGAAGATCGCCAGCAGGTTGCGGGCCAGGTAGTACTGGTCGGAGTCGGACAGGCTGCCGATGATGGCGCAGTCCACGGCGATGTAGGTGGGGTCCGCGGGGTCGGTGGCGTTGACGAAGATATTGCCGGGGTGCATGTCGGCGTGGAAGAAGCTGTCGCGGAACACCTGGGCGAAGAAAATTTCCACCCCGCGCTCGGCCAGCAGCTTGAGGTCCACCTTTTTCTCCCGCAGGGCCGCCATGTCGGTGACCGGAATGCCGCTGATGCGCTCCATCACGAACACGTCCCGACGGGTGTAGTCCCAGTACACCTGGGGGATATACACCAGCGGACTGCCCTCCCAGTTGCGTCGCAGCTGGGAGGCGTTGGCGGCCTCGCGGCCGAGGTCGAGCTCGTCGAGAATGGTGATCTCGTAGTCGGAGATGACCTCCACCGGGCGCAGGCGGCGGCCGTCCGGCACGTAGCGGGCCACCAGTCGGGCCAGGGTGTAGAGCAGGGCCAGATCCTGGCGGATCACCGGCTCGATATTGGGCCGCACCACCTTCACCACTACATCCTCGCCGGTTTTCAGGGTGGCAGCGTGCACCTGGGCCACCGAGGCGGAGGCCAGCGGACAGGCCTCGAAACGGGCGAACAGCTCGTCCACCGGCTGGCCCAGGGCGCGCTCGATAATGGCCACCGCCTGCTCCTCCTCGAAAGGCGGTACTTCGTCCTGCAACCTGGCCAGCTCCACGGCGATATCCGGGGGCAGCAGATCGCGGCGGGTGGAGAGCACCTGCCCGAACTTGATGAACACCGGTCCCAGGTCCTCCAGGGTGCGGCGCAGGCGCTCGCCCCGGGAGGCGGTGGGCGCCGGTCCCAGCCGCCAGGGCGACAGGCGGAAGCACAGCCGCAGCCAGGTCGGCAGGTTGTTGGCCTCGAAGAAAGTGTCCAGGCGATAGCGCCCGGCCACGCGCACGATGCGGGTCAGCCGGCGGGCGCGGGAGAAGGAGAGGTTCACGCCCGCAGGCGCCCGATACGGCTGCGCAGGCGGGCAATGCGGGCCTCGACGCGCTCGGTGCGCTGGGCCAGCTCGGCCACGTCGCGGTAGAAATCCTCCAGCTCCAGCCGCGGCGGCGCCAGCCGCGCCTCCTCGTGGATGAACTCGCCCAGTTGCCGCTCGAAGCTGGCGCGGGCGCTGTGGCCGAAGCTGAAAAAGCCGCGCAGCATCTGCGCCACCTGGTGGCCGGCCACATCGCCCAGGGTGTCGACCAGCGGCGCCTCCCAGTCCAGGTCCAGGCCCGCCAGGATTTTCTGCAGCTCGATCAGCGGGGCGCTGTCGCCCTCCAGGGTCAGCCCGCCGTTGATCAGGGTGGCGGTGGGGTCGCGGGCGGTGGCCAGCTCGGCGAAATCCGCCGCCTCGCCGCGCACCGCGGTGGTCACCTTGCCGCTCCAGTGCCCGGCCAGCTGCACACCCTCCGCGCAGGGCAGCAGGTAGGCGCGAAAGGGCGGCGAGGTGCAGTGCAGCGAGAACACCCTGCCTTGCAGGGTGGCCAGGGCCGCGCCACTGCGAGGATCAAGGGCCAGGGCGCGGTTGAGCACCTGTTCCAGTGCCGCCAGCGCGGCGGTGTGCAGGGTGGGGTCGAGCGCCATCAGGGCTTCACACCCCTGTGCAGGGCGACGATGCCGCCGGTCATGTTGTGGAACTCGCACTCGGCGAAGCCGGCGTCTTCCATCATCTGCTTCAGGGTGTGTTGGTCCGGGTGCATGCGGATGGACTCCGCCAGGTACTGGTAGCTCTCGCTGTCGCCGGCCACCAGCCGGCCCATCCTCGGCAGTATGTTGAACGAATAGGCATCGTAGGCTTTGCCCAGCAGCTCGTTTTCGGGCTTGGAGAACTCCAGCACCAGCAGGCGCCCGCCGGGCTTGAGCACCCGCAGCATGGAGCGCAGGGCCAGGTCTTTGTCGGTGACATTGCGCAGGCCGAAGGCGATGGTCACACAGTCGAAGCTGTCGTCGGGAAAGGGCAGGTGCTGGGCGTCGGCCTGCACGTATTCGATATTGCCCTGGCTGCCGGTATCGATCAGCTTGTCGCGGCCCACCCTGAGCATGGAGTCGTTGATGTCCGCCAGCACCACCCGCCCCTCGGGGCCGACCAGTTGGCCAAAACGGGCCGCCAGGTCGCCGGTGCCGCCGGCGATGTCCAGTACCGCGTTGCCCCGGCGCACCCCCGACAGCTCGATGGTAAAACGCTTCCAGATGCGGTGGATGCCGCCGGACATCAGGTCGTTCATCAGGTCGTAGCGGGAGGCCACCGAGTGGAACACACCGGCCACCAGTCCCGCCTTGGCGTCCTTGTCCACTGCCCGGTAACCGAAGTGGGTGCTCTGCTTGTCGCTCATGGGCCCTCCGCCCGTCTGTCTCGCCGAGGGCGCATTGTAGCGCGACGGGGTGGGTTTGGGGGACTGGCGCTTACCGTGAGGAGGCGTTTGCCCGTAGAATGAACTTGTCCCCCGTTTTCGAGCATTGCAGATGATTCGCTGGTTGGCTGCTATCGGCATTCTTGCCGGCTCCGCACTGCTGGCGTGGACCCTGTTCTTTTCCGGGCATCGTCCCCCGTCAGCGCCAAGGGTACCGAGTGTCAGCCGCGACCTGCCCTGGTACGCCAAACCCCGCTTCGACGACCGCCTTCCGGGGCGCATCAATATCTCGGTTTTCATCTATCGGGACCGCAACCAGAACGGCATCTACGATACCCAAGACCTGCCGATGGCGGATGTCGCTGTGTTGCTCGAACGACCCGACGGCCTGTTGCAGGTGGTGCGCAGCGACAACGACGGTTACGCCGACTTCAAGGCATCGCGCGGTCACACCGCGCTGCACATCAGCGAAGCGGGTCGTGACTACCACTTTGAAGTCCAGCCCCCCGCCGGCTGGTCGATCACCAGTGGCAACGCGCGCCAGTCCGCACGCTTCATCGCCCTCGCCGGATCGCCCTCCGGCCTGGCGGCGGAAACGCCGCCCGCCGCCGTCGGGCTGGCACCGGCGCTGACGGTTTCCGGACAGTTGCGCAAGGTGCCCGCCGGCGGCGAGGGGTGGGTCGCCATCGGGCCCCGGGGGCGGCAGCAGCGGCTGGAGATCGACGCGCAAGGGTACTTTTCCTTCACAGCCCGGGCCGGCAACTGGAAACTCGTCGACCGGCGCGCTGGTCAGTCGCGCATCCTGCGTGAATTCGCCGTGAAAGATGCTCCGGTGGTGCTCGCTGGCATCGACATCGACCACCCGCAACGCGCGGCCAAAGCGCGCGGCCTCACCATCGACTTCGAAGATTTCGGGCGCTCGATCATCGACAAGCTCGCGATGGGCTACCGGGGGCTCGACTGGGACTACCTGCTGGCGGTCGACAACCAGCACTATGGGGGGGCGGGCTATGTCAACGTGCTGTCCAGCGGGTCCAATGTCGGCTACAACAGCTCCGGCCACCCGGCCACGATTCGCAGTCTGGAGCACGACCAGCGTTTCGATTTCGTCGGTGGCTATTTCGCCGTGGCCTGGTCGCAGGGCGAGGGGGAGTCGCTGATCTTCGAAGCCTGGCGCGGCGACCAGCGCGTTGCCAGTGATAAAATCCGCTTGTCGCATTTGGGCCCGGTGTGGTTCCAGGCCGATTACCGCGACATCGATCGGCTGCGGATGCGCAGCGCGCACTACTGGCAGTTCACCACCGATGACCTGCTATTGCGCCTCGGCTCCGCGACGCCGCAGGCGCGCCCGCAAGCCAACTAGTTTTGCAAAAGAATGCCGCAGGCGACATCTTTTTGCAATTGCGTGCCTACGGTGCAGAGGCTTGCTGTCGGCCCTGAGTTGCCTTGTTCGTAGCAGTCGCCGTCGGGAATCGCATTGGAGGATATAGCAAAGGCGCCGGGGTTGATCGCCAGGATCTCCTGGGTTACCTCCGTCTCGTTTCGGAGGCAGTTTGTAGTCGAGGTATCAAGAGGTACCGTGCCCCCCGATGCGTTGTTGAGGGAGACGATGAGCCCGCCGTTGGCATAGGCGTCGGCCACCAGTTTCACACCGCCCGCGGCGCTCACCAGAATCCCGGTCGCCAGCGCGAACACCATGAACCGGCCGCCACCGTCATTGAGCAGGCCCCTTTTCCTCATCTGCCAGAAAGCCAGGATCATCAGGGCCGACAGCAAGATCAGTGCTCCGCCCCCGAGCGTGGGAATGGCCGTGGCGGCTGGGCCGTAGGTCACTGTCTGCGCCCAGGTCGCAGTGCTTGCCGCAGCCAGTGTGAGTCCGAGGAAAGAGCGGCCGATGCGGCAGGCGCCGCACCGGAAACCGGCTGCGAGTGTATTCAGGCAGCGCATGACTTACTCCAGTCAACATTTAAACGTGTCAAAACATAGCGCGTTCCAATGCCGTCCGCAATGGAGATCTGTTGCGCAGTATGAATGTTTGAAGTCTTCTTTTCACCGGTTCCAGGTTCTTCTGATCCCCGCTGGCCGCGCCATCGATAAAGCGCCGATACCGAGCAACACCAGGGCAAACCCCAGCCACTGCAGCGGCAGCAGATGTTCATCGGGGAACAGCATAACGGCGATGACCACGGTGAGCGCGGGTCCAAACATGGCCATGATGCCGGCCTCGGCGGCGCTGGCGCGCACAATGCCTTCGAGCATCAGAAAATAGGGTATCACCGTGGAGATGATCACCAGGGTCAGCATCCAGCCGAAGGCGGGCGGGCTCAGGGTGAGGTCGTCGATGGCGGTGGTGGGCAACAGGAACAGTAACATGAAAAACAGGGTGATACTGTTGGATACCTGGGTGAAGCGCACCGAGCCCATCTGTTTCATCACACCCTGGCTGCGCCAGAGAAAGAGTGCGTAGGCGGTGGCGGCACCGAGGCCAAAGAGTACGCCCGGGGTATTGATTGTGCCGGCCTGCAGGCTCGGCGCCAGCAGTAAGGCGATGCCACACCAGGCGATGGTCACCACGGCCAGTTGTCGCCGGGCGGGCAACTGCCGCTGTTCGATGGACTGGAAGAGCAGGATCAGCGCGGGAAACAGGTACAGCAACACCCGTGAAATACTGGCGCCCAACAGGTGGATGGCGTTGAAGTCAGACCAGGTGCTGAGAAAGAGCAGGAAGCCGGTGAGGAAACACAGCCCCCATTGCTGGCGCGATAGTGGTGTTTGCGACCTGCCGCGGTTGATCAGCACTGCCCCTATCCAGAATAGCGGGACCGCAAGCAAAAAACGCCAGATCAACAAGGCGTCCACGGACACGCCGTGCTGGTAGACAATTCGGGCGAAAATACCCTTGAGCGCCATGCCAACGGTGGCGGCCGCGACCAGCGCCAGGCCCGATTGCCGGAATTGACGATGTGGCATGGTGTTTCCGGTTGATGGGGGGCGGGGCGCCTATCTTGTCCTGTCGCAGGCGCAAAGCCCAGTGAAAAGAACGACTGCCCTGCATTCCTGGCGGGAATCAGTGTGCTCATGGCAGCCTGTCGAGGCGTGCCGCTGCCTCTTTGAGTGATTGTGGCGGTGTGTGGCGAGTGCGACTTGCAGCGTGGCGTCTGGCCCATCGATGCAGCCTCCTGACAATCTCTCCCGGCGTGGCGATGCTGGCGGCCAGTGTCAGCAGACAACGTTGCGTCGGTGTTCTGGCGATCAGATCAAGGCGGATGAATAGCCGTCGTGTCTATTTCCCCGGGTCGAAGCTCAGCACCTGCACCTGGGGGTCGCGGCTGGCGCCGGCGGCGTGCAGGCGTTGCAGGTAGTCTTCCCAGCGCGCCTCCTGTTCGGTGGCGAGCTGGTGGAGGTAGTCCCAGCTGTACAGGCCGGTGTCGTGGCCGTCGTCGAAGATCAGTTGCAGGGCGTAGTGGCCCACGGGGGTGATGCCGCTGATGTTCACCCGCAGTTTGCCGCTTTGCAGGCTTTCCTGGCCGGGGCCGTGGCCGCGCACTTCGGCGGAGGGGGAGTACACGCGCAGGTACTCGCAGGGCAGATGGTAGTGCTCGCCGCCGGGATAGGCCAGCTCCAGCGTCCGCGAGCGGCGGTGCAGTTTGATATCGACCGGTCGCGGGGCGCTGTCGGTGGTCATGGGTCGTCTCCGGGCCCGGTGCCGGGCTTAAAGGATGAAGCGCGAGAGGTCCTCGTCGGCGGACAGGGCCTGTAGCTGCTGGTCCACGTAGGCGGTATCGATCACCAGTTCGCTGCTGCCCAGGCTGGTGTCGGCGGCGCCGAAGGAGGCGTCCTCCAGCAGGCGCTCCATCACTGTGTGCAGGCGCCGGGCGCCGATGTTCTCGGTTTTCTCGTTCACCTGCCAGGCGATCTCGGCGATGCGGCGGATGCCGTCCTGGGTGAAGCGCACGTCGAGGCCCTCGGTTTTCAGCAGGGCCTGGTACTGCTCGGTCAGCGAGGCATTGGGCTCGGTGAGGATGCGTTCGAAATCCTCCGGGCTCAGGGCTTCCAGCTCCACGCGGATGGGCAGGCGCCCCTGCAGCTCGGGAATCAGGTCCGAGGGCTTGGCCAGGTGGAAGGCGCCGGAGGCGATGAACAGGATGTGGTCGGTCTTGATCATGCCGTGCTTGGTGCTCACGGTGGAGCCCTCGATCAGCGGCAGCAGATCACGCTGCACCCCTTCCCGGGATACGTCGGCGCCGCCAGTCTCGGAGCGCTTGGCGACCTTGTCCAGCTCGTCGATGAACACGATGCCGTTCTGCTCGGCGGCCTCGATGGCCTTCTGCTTCAGCTCGTCTTCGTTCACCAGCTTGGCGGCTTCCTCGTCGGTGAGCGCCTCGAAGGCGGCTTTCACCGACATGCGGCGGGTTTTCTGCTGCTGTCGGGACAGGTTGGAGAACATGCTCTGCAACTGGCTGGTCATCTCCTCCATGCCGGGGGGGGCCATGATCTCCACCCCGGGGCTCATGGCGGACACCTGGACTTCCACCTCCTTGTCGTTCAGCTCGCCCTCGCGCAGTTTCTTGCGCAGCATCTGGCGGGTGCTGTTGGCGCTGGTTTCGCTTTTCCCGGCATCCCGGGCCGGGGGCAGCAGTACGTCCAGCACCCGCTCCTCGGCGGCTTCCTCGGCGCGAAAGCGCACCCGGCTCATGGCCTGTTCGCGGTACATCTTGATGGCGACGTCGGCGAGGTCGCGCACGATGGATTCCACGTCGCGGCCGACATAGCCCACTTCGGTGAACTTGGTGGCTTCCACCTTGATGAAGGGCGCGTTGGCCAGTTTCGCCAGGCGGCGGGCGATCTCGGTCTTGCCCACGCCGGTGGGGCCTATCATGAGGATGTTCTTGGGGGTGATCTCGGCGCGCAGTTCCTCGTCGAGCTGCATGCGGCGCCAGCGGTTGCGCAGGGCGATGGCCACCGCGCGCTTGGCGTCCTGCTGGCCGATGATGTGACTGTCGAGTTCGGAAACGATCTCGCGGGGCGTCATATTGGACATGGGCTGGCTACTCTGGTTCTGGCTGTCGCCTGGTCTTGGCAAGCGGCGGCACTGGCCACCGAAAGCGCTAGAAATCGAGCTGTTCGATGGTCTGATTGTGGTTGGTGTAGATGCAGATATCGCCGGCGATGGACAGACCCTTCTCGACGATCTCCCGGGCACTGAGCCCGGTGTTGTCGAGCAGGGCGCGGGCGGCGCTCTGGGCGAAGGGACCGCCGGAGCCGATGGCGATCAGGTTGTCCTCCGGCTCGATGACATCGCCGTTGCCGGTAATGACCAGTGAGGTTTCCTTGTCGGCCACCGCCAGCAGGGCCTCGAGCCGGCGCAGGGCGCGCTCGGTGCGCCAGGCCTTGGCCAGTTCCACCGCGGCGCGCACCAGGTGGCCCTGGTGTTTGTCGAGCTGGGCCTCGAACAGTTCGAACAGGGTGAAGGCGTCGGCGGTGCCGCCGGCAAAGCCCGCCAGCACCTGGTTCTTGTGCAGGCGGCGCACCTTGCGGGCATTGCCTTTCATCACGGTGTTGCCCATGGAAACCTGGCCGTCGCCGCCGATCACCACGGAGTTGCCCCGGCGCACCGACAGGATGGTGGTGCCTCTGTATTGTTCCACGTTGGATCTCCTCTGCGTTTCGGGGATGTGGGGGTGGCGGGACGTTTTTCAAGCGCGTCTGCTGTTGGCGTGCTGAACCCGGTCTCTACCCCTGCCCCCGGGTTTCGAGACACGCCGTGAACCCGTCCCTGGGGGCTCGAATGCCACATCCATGTGGCATACGGTCTCGAAACCCGGGGGCAGGGGCAGAGACCTCGCATCGGTGAATGCCGCCGCGAGGCTCAACCCTCCCGCTTGAGCAGCAGGGTATCGATGTCCTGGGAGGCGGTGAGGCTGCGGGCCCTGGCCATTTTCGAGTGGGAGTCAAAGGGGCCGAGGAAGACCCGAAACCAGCGGCCGTTGTCGCCGCTGGATTCCTCCACCCGCGGTTCCAGCCCCAGCAGCAGCAGTTCGGCCCGGCGGCGGTCGGCGTCGGCGCTCTGGCGGAAGGAGCCGGCCTGGAGCAGGTAGACTTCCTTCGGCGCCTCGCCGTTTGCAGTGCTGCTGCGGCGCTGGGCCATTTCCGCCGGCTCCACGTCCACATCCACGGTCTGTTCCGGCAGCATGGTGTAGAAGTCGAAACGCGGCTTGGGGGTGGCGGGTTCCTTCGGCGGGGTTTGGTCCCGCTCGTCGGGCTTTGCCGTGGCCTCGGCAGTGGTGCCGGTGTCGTCGGGCGCCGGGGGCAGGGTCACCAGGTACAGCGCCAGGCTGACCAGGATGCCGGTGAGCACGCCGGCGCCGTAGGCACGGCCCAGGCGGGCGCGGTTGCTGCCGGTGGGCGCCGCCGGCTGGCGGGTGGCGGCGCTGCGCCGCGGAGTGTTCCTGCCGCCGCCGTTGCCGCGCTTGGCGTAGTCCCGCGCCATTTACATGGACTCCGGTGCGGACACGCCCAGCAGGCCGAGGCCGTTGGCGATGACCTGCTGCACGGCCACCGACAGGGCCAGGCGGGCATCGCGCAGGGCGTTGTCTTCCACCAGCACCTTGTGGGCGTTGTAGTAGGTGTGGAAGTCGCCGGCCAGTTCCCGCAGGTAGGTGGCCACGGTGTGGGGTTCGCTGTTGTGGGCGGCGCCGGCCACCACTTCCGGGTATTTGTCGAGCTGCTTGAGCAGGGACAGTTCCTGCTCCTGGCTCAGGCGCTCGAGTTGCGCCAGGCCCGCCTCCGGCTGCCAGTCGCCGCCGGACTCCGCCAGTTTGCGCAGCACGCTGCACACCCGGGCGTGGGCGTACTGGATGTAGTACACCGGGTTGTCGTTGCTCTGGGACAGGGCCAGGTCGATGTCGAAGGTGATCTGGGCGCCGGATCCTCGGGCCACCAGGAAGTAGCGGGTGGCGTCCCGACCCACTTCATCGATCAGGTCGCGCAGGGTCACGTAGCTGCCGGCGCGCTTGGACAGTTTCACTTCCTGGCCGCCGCGCATCACCATCACCATCTGGTGCAGCACGTACTCGGGCCAGAGTTCGGGAATGCCCGCCTGCAGCGCCTGCAGCCCGGCGCGTACCCGGGTCACGGTACGGTGGTGGTCGGCGCCCTGCTCGTTCACCACCCGGGTGAAGCCGCGCCGCCACTTGTTCAGGTGATAGGCCACGTCTGGCAGGAAGTAGGTGTAGCCACCCTCGCGCTTGCGCATCACCCGGTCCTTGTCATCGCCAAAGGCGGTGGTGCGCAGCCACAGGGCGCCGTCCTTTTCGTAGGTGTGGCCGTTGGCGATCAGGGTGTCGACGGTCTCCTGGACCGCGCCCTCGTCGTAGAGGGAGGATTCCAGGAAGTAGGCGTCGAAGCTGACATCGAAGGCCTTCAGGTCCAGGTCCTGCTCCCGTCGCAGGTAGGCCACGGCAAAGGCGCGGATGGCTTCCAGGTCATCGGCATCGCCGGCGCCGAGCACGTGCTGGTCCTTTGCGTCGATGCGCTCCCCGGCTAGGTAGGCCTGTGCCACGTCCTTTATATATTCGCCGCGGTAGCCGTCCGCCGGCCAGTCGGCGTGTTCCGGGTCCAGGCCCCGGCAGCGGGCCTGCACCGACAGCGTCAGGTTGCTGATCTGGGCGCCGGCGTCGTTGTAGTAGAACTCGCTGGATACCGCCCAGCCGGTGGCGGCCAGCAGCCGGCACAGGCTGTCGCCCACTGCGGCGCCGCGGCCGTGGCCCACGTGCAGGGGGCCGGTGGGGTTGGCGGACACGAATTCCACCTGCACCCGGCGGCCCTGGCCGGCGTCGCTGCTGCCAAAGCGTTCACCCTCTTCCAGAATGCGGCGCACCACCGCCTGGTTGCTGGCCTCGGACAGGAAAAAGTTGATGAAGCCCGGGCCGGCGACCTCGGTGGCTTTCACAAAGCCCGCGCTCGGCAGCGCCTCGCAGATCAGCTCCGCCAGTTCCCGCGGCTTGCGGCGGGCCGGCTTGGCCAGGGTCAGCGCGATGTTCGAGGCCAGGTCGCCGTGGCTGGGGTCGCGGGTGCGGTCGATCTGGATACGGGGGGTGATGTCGGCGGGCAGTATGCCCTGCCTCTGCAGCGAATCCAGGGCCTGCTGGATCAGCGCGCTAAGTTTTTGCTTCATGTGAAATGGAAAACAGCCTGAACTCGGTACCGGGAAAGGCGGCCATTATCCCTGTATCGGCGGTGCTTCGCCACCGGGCCGGCTTGCGACAGTGTCTGGCAGGAGGATATCTACCTGACCAACGGTGTGGCCGGGTGAGTTCGCGCGGCCTGATATCTGGGCTCAGGTATCGGTGGGATCGATATCGATGCTCCAGTTCAGCCCGCCCTGGCGGGGCAGGGCCTCGGCCAGGGTCACCAGCCGGCCGGCCGCCGCCCGCGCCGCCGGCCGGCCCCGGGCCAGCAGCAGCAACTGGCAACGATAGCGGCCCTGGCGGCGGGGCATGGGTGAGGGCAGGGGACCGATGAGCTGGCAGTTGGGGGTGGCTTCTCGTTCGAAGTCCCGGCGCAGGCGGGCCAGGAAGTCCTCGCCGGCTTCGATGTCGGTGGCGTCGGTGCGCAGCAGGGCG
The DNA here is from genome assembly GCA_047971325.1 of Parahaliea sp. Classification (GTDB taxonomy): domain Bacteria; phylum Pseudomonadota; class Gammaproteobacteria; order Pseudomonadales; family Halieaceae; genus Parahaliea. Next base: position 1,238 of record JBKDZQ010000650.1, on the reverse strand, counting down.
AGCTGGCCGAAGGGCGGCAGGCCGGACTCCCGCCGCCGCGCCAGCATGGCGGTGGCCTGTCTGGCGTAGCTGCGTTGCAGCATGGCCTGCAGGGCCGGGTGATCCGGGTGGTGGGTCTGCAGGATGACCTCGCCGGGGGTGTCGGCGCGCCCGGCGCGCCCGGCCACCTGGGTGAGCAGCTGGGCCATGCGCTCCTCGCCGCGAAAGTCGGCGCTGAACAGCAGGGCGTCGGCGTCCAGCACCGCCACCAGGGTGACACCGGGAAAGTGGTGGCCCTTGGTCAGCATCTGGGTGCCCAGCAAGATGCAGGGTTCGCCCCGGTTGACCTGTTCCGACAGCGCCTGCATGGCATTGCGGCCGCGCATGGAGTCGCTGTCGACCCGGTGCACCGGCCAGCGCGCGAAGCGCTGTTGCAGGTGATCCTCGGCCTGTTCCGTGCCGACCCCGGTGGTGAGCAGCTGGCGGCTGTGGCAGTGGGGGCAGGCGGAGGCCAGGGGTCGGCCGGCGCCACAGTGGTGGCAGCGCAGCTGGCGGCGGTGCCGGTGCACGGTGAGGCGGGCGTCGCAGGCATCGCAACCGGCCACCCAGCCGCAGTCGTGACACTGCAGGCTGGGGGCGTAGCCGCGGCGATTGAGGAACAGCAGCACCTGCCGCCCGGCGTCGAGGGTCTGCTCGACGCGCTGCGCCAGTGCTGCGCTCAGGCCCGCCGCCAGCGGCAGGGCGCGCACGTCGAGGGTGTGGATGGCCGGCAGCAGGGCGCTGCCCGCCCGCCGGGGCAGGCGCTGGTGGCGGTAGCGGCCCTCCAGGGCGTTGTAGAGGGTTTCCAGCGAGGGTGTGGCGCTGCCCAGCACCACCGGGCAGCCGGCCAGCTGGCCGCGCTTGACCGCCGCGTCCCGGGCCGAGTAGCGAAAGCCGTCCTGCTGCTTGAAGGAGGCGTCGTGCTCCTCGTCCACCACGATCAGCCCGGGCCGGGCCAGGGGGGTGAACAGGGCCGAGCGGGTGCCGATGACGATATGGGCGCGCCCGCTGGCGGCGGCTTCCCAATCGCGATAGCGCTGGCCGTCGGCGAGGGCGGAGTGCAGCACCACGATTTCGGCGTCGAAGCGCTCGCGAAAGCGGGCCGGGGTCTGGGGCCCTAGGCCGATTTCCGGCACCAGCACCAGGGCCTGCCGGCCCCGGGCCAGGCAGGCGGCGAGCAGTTGAAGGTTGACCTCGGTCTTGCCCCGGCCGGTCCCCCC
>JBKDZQ010000649.1:0-3869 GCA_047971325.1 Parahaliea sp. | reverse complement strand
TTCTTTCATGACTTGACACCTCGGGCGACGATGTTGTGTCAGTATATTTGCAGAAAACGAATGAACGGGGTCGGAAATTTACTGCAAAGCCGGCAGCCGGCAGGAAAGCACCGGCGGCGGCCCTTTGGGATGGAAGTGTCGCCCCAGGCAGGTGGCTTGAGCGGGCACTCCCGGCGGAACATGCAGGGGTGTTAAAAGTAGTCCGCGCAGTGAATCAGCGCATCGCGCATCATGAAATTGACCAGGGTTGGTGAGACGCCCAGTTCTTTGGCAATCTCTCGTTGTGGGACGCCGTATATCCGGTGTTTTTCAAAGACATAGCGGGTGCGATCCGGCAGCCCGGACAACAGGGCGCCCAGCCGCTCCAGTTCCTGGCGATCTTCACAGATTTTCTCGGGGGAAATACCGTCGGGCTGGCCTTCGTCAGGTTCTGCCTCTCTGACAACGTGTCTGTTTGACAAGGCCTGCTTGCGGAAGTGGTCAACTGCCAGGTTGCGAATGATTTGGAAAAGGTAATTGAGCTGGTCCCTGGAGGACGTAATTCTGCTGGATTGGGGAGACGGTGCTGCGCTCAGCCTCAAGTAAGCGTCCTGTACCATATCCTCGGCATAGTGCTCGCACCCCGTGAGTTTGAGGGCGAAGCGTATCAGTAACGGCCGGTTTTCCGTATAAATATCAATCCAGGGTGCGGGCGAGGTATCCTGCATCCGTGCATACGGCATAATTTACTCCACCAGTGTCTGTGAATACCAATGATTGTGTCGGCGGCTGAAGTTGAAACCCCTCGCGGGGGGGCGATACTAATATAAATAATAATCATTATCAATATCTGCGCGACGGCCCAGGCAGCGGCCAGTTTTTCTGGCCGCTCAAGCTGGTTTTACCACCGCGCTGCCGCGCATCCTGGCTTGTAATCCCCGCACCTTGTGTGACCGCGCCCTCTATGTCTGTCGCATGAGGAATTCACTAATTATTCCCGGCCCTCTTTCGTTATCCCTTGCAGTTTCAGCGGCGAAGTCGCGGCAAATGGCATTCATGATTCGGCAGTCAATCGACAGGCATTGACCTGTTGCCGGGTCATTTCCCGCTGCTGCGAGCTGGTTCGCGCACGATCGAACCACGGTCGGACAAAGCCGCGTGGGCCGCGGGTGGGTCAAGGAAAACCGTCTACACGGGGTGGATTTATGGCCGAAGCATTCACGATGCCATCTACAATGATCGAGGCGCTGCGGGATAAAGTGCTGCGGCAGCCGGAAAGTGTCGCGCTACACTTTCTGGGCGACCAGGGGGGTGAGGATATAGCGGTCAGTTATCGCGAGCTGGACCTTAGAGCGCGAACCATCGCCGCCGTCCTGCAGACTCTGGCCGCGCCGGGGGACAGGGCGATTCTGCTGTTTCCCAGTGGCGTTGATTACGTGGCGGCCTTCTTCGCTTGCCTGTATGCCGGGGTGATCGCGGTGCCCGCCTATCCGCCCGAGTCCGCCCGGCCACAGCATCAGGCGCGGCTACTGTCGATCATCGACGATGCCCGCCCCCGGGTGTTGCTGACGGACTCCGCCTTGCTGCAACCCCTGCGCTCTGCCGGCCAGCCCTTTTTGAGCGGACTGGGCGAACAGGCGCCCGAATGGCTTTGCGTCGATACCCTGGACCGCGCCGCCGCCGGGCAGTGGCGAAAGCCTCGCATCGGCCCCGATGACATTGCCTTCCTGCAATACACCTCCGGCTCCACCGCCCAGCCCAAGGGGGTGCAGGTCAGTCATTCGCCAGAGTTTCGAGATTGGTGACGAGGATGTGATCGTCAGCTGGCTGCCGCTCTATCACGACATGGGGCTGATCGGCGCGTTGTTGCAGTCGATCTTCAGCGGCATTCCCTGCGTGCTCATGTCGCCGGGCTACTTCCTGACCCAGCCGCTGCGCTGGCTGGAGGCGATCAGTCGTTTTGGTGGTACCGTCAGTGGCGGCCCGGATTTTGCCTTCCGCCTGTGCGCGGAGCGCATCCCCGACAGCGCTCTGCAGGCTCTGGATCTGCAGGGCTGGAAGGTGGCATTCTCCGGCGCCGAGCCGATTCGCGAGGACAGCCTGCGCCTGTTCAGCGACAAGTTCACAGCCTGCGGTTTCCAGGCCGACAGGTTCTTCCCCTGTTACGGGCTGGCCGAGGCCACCCTCTACGTCACCAGTGGGAGGCGCGAGGTGGGGCCGACGATCCTGGCGGTGGACCGGGAAGCGCTGGCGCGCAATGAGATCGTGCCCGCGGCGCAGGCGGAAAACCGGGCGACCCTGGTCGGTTGTGGCTGGCCTCAGACAGGACAGGCGATACGCATCGTCCAGCCCGACAGCCACGCGAGTTTGCCGGAAAACACGGTGGGGGAAATCTGGACCGCCGGCCCCGGCATCGCCAAGGGTTACTGGCGCAACCCCGAGGCGACGGCCAGGGCCTTTGTGGGTGCCTCTGCCCTGGTGAAGGGCGACAGTGGCGGCAAGAGTGGCGACAAGCTTAGCGATAACAGTAGCGTAAAAGCAGCGTGCGCGGATGCCCAGGTCTGGTTGCGTACCGGCGACCTCGGCTTTCTGCGCGAGGGTGAACTGTTCATCACCGGGCGCCTGAAAGACATGTTGATCGTGCGCGGGCACAACCTCTACCCCCAGGATATCGAGCGCACCGTGGAAGAGGAAGTGGAAGTTGTGCGCAAGGGGCGGGTGGCGGCCTATGCGGTCGAGGTCGACGGGGTTGAGGGCATTGGTATCGCGGCGGAAGTGAGTCGCAAGCTGCAAAAGCTGGTGCCCACCCAGGCGCTGATCGACAGCATCCGCCAGACGGTGGCCGAGGTGTTTCAGGAGGCTCCGCGGCAGGTGGCCCTGCTCAATCCGGGTGACCTGCCCAAGACCTCCAGCGGCAAGCTGCAGCGCTCGGCCTGTCGCGCCGGGGTGGCCGATGGCAGCCTGGAGGCCTATGCCGTCTATCCCGCGGCGACCCCGGAGGCTTCCCTCGCGCTAAAGCCTGATGGCCCGCTCGCCGGTGCCCCACAGGATGACGGGGAGGCGATCCGGGCCATTTGGTGCGAGGCCCTGTCGGTGGCGCAACTGCCTGCCGACGCGCATTTTTTTGTCAACGGTGGCAATTCGATTCGGGCGCTGCAGATGATTGGCCTCCTGCAGGAGCGCCTGGGCCTGACGGTGGATGTACGCTGTCTGTTCGAGGCGCCGACACTCGCTGCCTTTACAGACCGGCTGGCTGAAAAAGCCGCTGCACCAGCGGCCGCCGCAGACACCCCCGCGCCGCGCATAGCCCCGCTGCCCGAGGGGCAGGCCGAATGCGCACTGTCGCCCGGGCAGCAGCGGCTGTGGTTCCTCTGGCGACTCAACCCTCACAGCGCCGCCTATCACGTGCCGGGCGGCCTCGCGTTGCGCGGCAAACTGGACGAGGCGGCGCTGCGGCGGGCGCTGCAGGCCCTGGTGGCGCGCCATGGCAGCCTGCGCACCCGCTTTGGCGAGCACGAGGGCCAGCCCTATCAAAGCGTGAGCGAACATCTGGATGTGCTGATACAGGACAGGGATGTCACCCATCTACCCGAGCCTGACCGCGAGCCGATGGCAGCCAGGTACCGGGACGAGGAGGCGCTGATCCCCTTTGACCTTGAAAGCGGGCCGCTGCTGCGCGTCACCCTGTTGCGCCTGGGTGACGAGGCGCACCAACTGCTGGTCACCTTCCACCATATTGCCGTGGATGGCTGGTCCGCCACCCTGCTGATGACCGAACTGGCCCGGCTGTACGCCCATTACCAACGCGCCGGCGAAGCCCGCTGGCCCCAGGGCGGGCCCGAGGCCCTGCCGGCCCTGGGCCTTGACTACGCGGCCTACGCCGAGTGGCA
>JBKDZQ010000648.1:0-2074 GCA_047971325.1 Parahaliea sp. | reverse complement strand
CCGCTGGGTCATCGACTGGCTGCCCGAGGATACTCGCTTGCCACTCGCCCTTACCCACATTCCCTGTCAGCGAGCATTAACCACCCTGGTGATCTGCGACCGCTGCGGGGAACCACTGAAGGCCCAGGAAGTTACCCTCGACGGCACTGCCACTGCAACAGCTCAATAGCATCCGACCAGTTTCCACGCGCCGGATACGTCCACTGCGCCGCCGCAAAGCACTCGCTTCCTTTATACAGATGGTTACACAGGAAAATAAAAGTCTTATAATGCAAGCATTAATTGATGAGCAAGTCGCAGGCGATTCACGCTGCGCTACGGCACCATTGCAGGGCTGACCGACAGCAAACCGACACGCAAACACTGGAGCAAAGGCCATTCACATGAAATACAGCGTTGTTACACCACTATGGCAGGATCGACCACCCTCAGAGAACCTGGAAGTCGCCCGCATCGCCGATGAGCTGAACTATCCAGAACTGTGGATTGGCGAAATGGCAACCTACGATGCCTTCGCCCTGGCCACAACGGTTGGATTGAATACACGGCAGATCGCAATTTCCATCGGCCCGCTAGCGGTCTCGGTGCGCACCCCCATGACCCTCGCTGTCGGCACCGCCTCGGTAGCGGACTTGACTGGCCGCCAGGTCAATCTTGCGCTGGGTGCATCCAGCGTGGTTGTGGTGGAAGAGTGGCACGGTAGACAACGCGAGCGCACCGCCACCCACCTCGCGGAAACAGCCCGCATCGTACGCGAGTTGCTCAACGGAGAAAAAGCCGATTTCGCCGGTGAGCTCGCATCCTGCCAGGGCTACAGACTGCGGCTGGATGCACCGCACAGCCCCATCACAATCGCTGCGTTTGGTTCGGCCGCGATACGCGCCGCGGCGCGCCATGCCGATCGTATGCTACTGAACATGGTCGACCCGGAAAGTCTGGCACGCCTGCGCCAGCAGATGGAGGAGGCAGCCGCGAAAGAAGGCAAGTCGGCACCCAAACTGGCAGTCTGGATCAGTTGCGCGGTGGAACCCAACACGGATACCGTGGCCCAGATACTGCGCGCCAAGGTCGGCTATCTGGCGGCTCCTGGCTACTCCGACATGTTTATCGCCGCCGGGTTTGGAGATCTGGTGAAATTTGCCCGCACCCGCCCCCACCCCAAACAGCTGCTTGCCGCAATGCCCGATGAATTGGTGTACGCCATTGGCCTGGTGGGCACGGAGCAGGAAATAGACAAGCGTATCGAGCGGTATCGCGCTGCCGGCGCCGATGAGATATGCCTGGTACCCGCCACCGCCGGCGATCCGGCCGGTCGCAAGACGCTCAAGGCAATGAGCAGCCGGCTGCAGTAATCTTCTGCCAGCCTGAGTATCCATCAATACTGTGCAGGAAAAACGCATGTCTTCGCTGGATTTCTACTTTGACTTCTCTTCATCCTATTCTTATGTTGCCCATACTGAGGTCGAGGCCTTGGCAAAGCGCCAAGGCTGGGAGGTAAACTGGATACCCATATCGCTAGGCGTTATCTTTCAATCACATGGCCATGCAATTCCAACTCAGGGCACGGCCAAGCAACGCTATCTTTGGCGTGATGTGGAGCGCTCCGCGGCAGCACAGGGAATGCCCTATCAATGGCCAAAGCCTTTCCCTTTCAACAGCATTCCCCTGGCACGGGGCTTCCTGTGGCTGCAACGACAGGACCCCGCTGCGGCAAAGCGCTTCGCCCACACCCTGTTTCAACAGCTCTATGCAGAAGGCGGCAACACGGGTGATCCGGCAGCTCTGCTGCAACGAGCCTGTGAGAGCATCAGTGTTGTGGCAGCGGACATGACCGAGGCCATTCAGGGAGATGACATCAAGGGTGCGCTCAAAACAACCACCGCGGAAGCGATGGCGCGTGGTGTTTTTGGCGCCCCGACCTTCGCCGTAGGCGATGAGCTTTTCTGGGGTGCCGACCGGCTGCTGCAGCTCGAACAACATCTCAAGAAGGCTGGTTGAGCAAATCCGGCGGGGCCAAACGAAGGCCCCACCGGCAAGCGCATTCAAATACCGATCACCAGGCTGGCGCAGGTTG
>JBKDZQ010000647.1:0-5196 GCA_047971325.1 Parahaliea sp. | reverse complement strand
GATCTAGTTCACCAGATAATCGTTGATGGCAAACCCGATGCCAAAGCGCTCGCTCTTGGCGTCGTAGTCCAGCAGGCTCTCGCCATAGCCATTGAAGTAGTACAGCATAAGACGGATATGGTTGACGATGGGGTAACTCCAGGTGGCCTCGAAGGATGTTTCCTCGGTGCCTGGCCGCACCATCATGCTCAGGGTATGCTTGTTGTGGGTGTACACGGCGCGGGCATCACCGTAACCGAGATAGCGGTATTCGCCGGCCAGCTCATCGTCGTCATCGTTTTCCGGCAGGCGATACCAGGTGCGCAGCGCCAGCGCCAGGTTCGGATTCAGCTGGAAATAGGCCGAGGCCAGCAGGCGATCCCAGCTCCGCGAGAGCGGTTCATCCCGGCCGTTGGACTGATGAATGTAACCGAAGTCAAGCATCTGTGGCTCGTACCATTTGGGTTTCTCCTCCAGATTGTAATGTCGCAGGAACAGTTCTGGCAGGTAGTTGGTTTCGCGGAAGGGCTTGGAAAACTCATCATTGTAAACCTGCCACCAGGCCCGGTTGGTGTAGGCCACCATCAGGTCGGTGTTACTGTCCCACAGATCGATGGCAACGGGGAACTTGACGCTCACCTGAATCATGGCCTCGTTCTCATCCACCTCGGCTTCCGAGTCCAACTTCAGGAAGGGCGCTTCGTTGGGCTCGGTGTTATGGGTAAAGGGCAGAATATAGTTCGGGTTGTGAGCCGTCATGGTATAGCCCCGCTTGCGGCTCTCCAGCTCGATATCCATGCGCCGGGCAATGGTGTTGTCGCTGGAGCCGGATTTGTCGGCCGCCACCGCCACGCTGCTCAGCTGGCTGTCCGCCTGCTCACAGGCAGCGCGCAATTGCTCTATGGTGGTAGCCGGGTCACCCGTTGCCAGCCCTGCCAGCAGGCAGGCTTCAAACGGCGTGTTGGCAGCCAGGGCGACATCGACCAAAAGCACGGGGACCAGTGCCTGCAGACGCAAATTGCAAAAGCGAAATGTCTTCATGAAGAAATCTCTCGGCGGTGGACGATAAGGAGGGCCGAGGAAGAGCGGTCGACCCTGTGCGATTACAGCTGACCCGCAGTGTCAAAGGAACTCTCAACCACTATAGTTGATACTGTGGTTCTGACAAGTGACGGGCCTCGAGCGCGCGCCACCGCTGTTGCAGGCCGAAGAATGTGAATAGTTGGGAGCCGGTGCCGGTTTTTGCCCAGTGCCGACGGTACATTTTGCCCCAACGAGTGTTTAAAATGACTGGTTGAGCACAGTGCCAGGCCATCACCTTCGGCGGCACGACCTTTCCGGATGGCACGAGGAGACCGCCGTGAGAACAATCTGTCACCGCACCGCCCCCGGCACTGTCAGGCGCTATGCCAGTCTCACGCCGGACCGGGACCGGGCCAGATCCCAGGGCGGCGGCAAGGCCCTGTAACATCCTTTTCCCCGCCCGACCAACGCGAAACCCGTGCATGCTATTCAACTCCTTTGAATTTCTCCTGTTCTTCCTTCCAGCGACTCTGGCGCTGTTTGTTATCAGCGCACGCCATTTCGGAAATCAGGCAGCCCTAGGCGTACTGGTCCTGTGCTCGCTGTTTTTCTACGCCTGGTGGAATCCGGTATACCTGGTCTTGCTGCTGTTTTCCATGGTATTCAACTTCCAGATCGGCAAACGCCTGGGGCAGCATAGTCACCGGGGTCTACTGGCCTTCGGTATTGCACTCAATCTGGGCCTGATTGCGTACTACAAGTATGCCGGTTTTATCGTCCTCAACCTTAATACACTGCTGTCCACACACTGGTCACTCGGCGCTATCGTCCTGCCTCTGGCCATCTCCTTCTTTACTTTCCAGCAGATCGCCTATCTGGTGGACTCCCACCGCGGCATTACCCGGGAATACCAGTTCATCCACTATGCGCTGTTCGTGTCCTTTTTTCCTGAGCTGATTGCCGGCCCCATCGTTCACCACCGGGACATGCTGCCACAGTTCGTGCGCCCCGGGCGCTTCCGCCTGGAAGTGGATAACTTCACGGTAGGCATCAGTATTTTTGCCATCGGCCTGTTCAAGAAGACGGTCCTGGCAGATGGTGTCGCCGTCTACGCCAATCCGGTATTCCACGCAGCGGACAGCGGACAGACCCTGGACTTTTTCACCGCCTGGGGTGGTGCACTGGCCTACAGCTTCCAGCTTTACTTCGATTTCTCCGGCTATTCCGACATGGCCATCGGCCTGGCGCGACTGTTCGGCATTGTCCTGCCGCTAAATTTCTACTCGCCCTACAAGGCCGCCAATATCGCCGAGTTCTGGCGCCGCTGGCACATCACTCTGTCGAGCTTCCTGCGCGACTACCTGTACATTGCCATGGGCGGCAACCGCCACGGCAAGGCGCGCCGCTATGCCAACCTGATCAGCACCATGCTGCTGGGTGGCCTGTGGCACGGGGCAGGCTGGAACTTTGTCATCTGGGGCGGCCTGCACGGGCTCTATCTGGTGCTGCACCAGATGTGGCGCGCCCTGCTGGCAGCCCTGAAGCTGTCACCCTCTGGCGCCCTCTACTCCGCCTTCGCCTGGCTGATCACCATGCTGTGTGTCGTGGTGGGCTGGGTGTTCTTCCGCGCCACCACCCTGGATGGCGCCCTCAGCCTGCTCCACAGCATGGTTGGGCTGAACGGCTTCACCCTGCCCCAGGGCATTCTGGCGCGCATCGGCGAAGCTGGCACCGCTATCGAGGCACTGGGTATCCAGGCGATCCACGGCGGCGGCCAGACATTCCTACAGACCTGGCTGTGGAACCTGGTCCTGCTGGCGACGGTCCTGCTGATGCCCAACGTGCAGGACATGTTCAACCGCGCCAGGTGTTCCTTGCAGGATCAGTCCTTCGACACTACCGACAGTGTCTGGCCGCTAATCGGCTGGGCCCGGAGGCTGCAATGGCAGGCCAGTACGGGCTGGGCGATCGCCGTTGCCTGCGCGCTCGCCCTGGGGCTACTCACCCTGTTCCAGGTGAGCGAGTTCCTCTACTTCCAGTTTTAGGAGAGCAACTTGGCCTACCTGACCCGACTAAGCCTCGTCACCTTGCTGATTATCGCCACCCTCTGCGGAGCGAACTGGTTTGTCGACCCATTTGGCATGTACTGGTCGCCGGTAGTGGCGGGCCTCAACCAGATCAAACCCGCCTCCGGTGACCGGGTGCGGGTTACCAAGGCCTACCGGGCGAGCGAAACCCGGCCCGAGGCGCTGATTGTCGGCAACTCACGGGCGGAGATGGCACTCTATCCTGGCCACCCGTCCTTCAAGGGCGCGCGCGTCTACAATCAGGCCATGCCCGGCGCTGGCATAGCCTTGCAGACCAACTACGCGCGCAACACCCTGAGCGCCTCGCCGGAACTCGCGCACATCATCATGAGCGTGGACTATCTCGACTTCCTGGTGCCCCGGGCGCAATTCTCAGCCCTCCCCCGGGATGAACAACTCCCTGACTACCTGTTCCGGCTACCGCTGTTCACCCCCGACTGGTCCGGCAGCCTGGCGCGAGCACGGGAAAAGACCGCTCTGCTGTTTTCACTGGACGGCCTGCTGGCCAGCCTGCGCACCGTCATTCAGCAGGGTGTCGATGCCAACAGCATCGACCGCTGGGGCTTCAACGACCCGCGAGGCTACATCGAAATCCTGCAACGTGAAGGCATCACCACTCTGTTCGTGCAGAAGCTGCAGGAGCTCGATCGGAACATGCGCTCCCGCGACCTGGTCACCATCAACCCGGCGAACGGTGAAGGATCAGCGGATTACGCCGCGCTGGAAGACTTCCTGGCAGAAATGTCCGGGCGTGGTATCCGGGTACAGCTGTTCATCAGCCCCTACCACATCAGCTATCTTCACCTGCTGGACGACCTGGGCATGACCGGTGATTTCCTCGCCTGGAAACGCAAGCTGGTGCAGACCGTCGAAAGGGTGAGCCCCGCCATCGAACTTTGGGACTTCAGCGGTCCCTCCAGCTACATTCACGAGCCGGTACCGGCGGATTCGCGCCAGGCCATGCAATGGTATTGGGAACCCGCTCATTATCGCCGCGTCCTCGGCGACAAAATTCTCGACACGCTGGCATCGGGAACGGTCAGGGAAGGCTTTGGTATCCGGCTGACCAGCGCGGATATCGACGGGGTAACGCAGGCCAGCCGCCAGCAGGTGGTGGAAAGTCGCGATGCATGGCTGGCACTGCAACGCTCCCTTGGCATACACATCGAGCCGCTCTCACCCTGAGCGCGGCGGGAAGGCGACGGCGCTACCCGCGCCCGATTGCCACCACTGAGGCCATGCGCCCGGTCTGTCCGTCGCGGCGGTAGGAATAGAAACGCCGGGCGTCGGTGAAGGTGCAGCAGCCACCGCCGTAAACCGCCTCGAGTCCCGCCGCCCGCAGGCGCAGACGGGCAAGCTGGTAGATATCCGCCAGGTGGTGGCCGGGACGCGGCGACGGGGCAAAGCAGGCCGCCACCGCGTCGGCGCTCGCAGGCGAAGCCACGTCGACAAAGGCCGCCCTCACCTCGGGCCCAACCTCGAAGGCCGCGGGGCCGATGGCGGGACCAAGCCAGGCGAGCAGCTCCCCTGGCGCTGCTGGCATGGCCGCCACGGTGGCCTCCAGCACCCCCGCCACCAGGCCGCGCCAGCCGGCGTGGGCGGCGGCCACGACGCCACCGGCGCGGTCACAAAACAGCACCGGCAGGCAGTCGGCGGTGAGCACGGCGCAGGCGAGGCCGGGCTCGGTGCTCACTGCGGCGTCCGCCTTCGGCTGCCCCTGTCCACTGGCCATCACCACGCGGGTGCCGTGCACCTGATCCAGCCACTGCACCCGGACGCCCGTCGGCAGCCACTGCTGCAATTGACCGCGATTCGCGGCCACCGCGCCGGGATTGTCCCCCACATGGTGGCCCAGGTTGAGACCATCCCAGGGCGGTGCCGAGTATCCGCCCTGACGGGTGCTGGTGAAGGCCACCACCGACGGCGGCGCCGGCCAGTCGGCCGCTATCGGCGAAGCTGTCGCAGAGCCTGTCACCGTCCTCCCCTGTGTCCCGCCAACGGGTCTTCCCCGGCCAGCACCACCAGCAGTTCGGCGATGTCCTCCGGCAGGGGGCACTCGAAGTGCATTTCCTCACCGGACTCCGGGTGCTCCAGGCCAAGGGCCTCG
>JBKDZQ010000646.1:0-3724 GCA_047971325.1 Parahaliea sp. | reverse complement strand
ACAGATAGGACCCCGCCAGCACCAGTACCATCGGCAACACACCAGCCAGGGTGCTGGTGAAAAAATGGCTGAGCACCGCTACGTCGTTACTGAGCAAAGACAACAGATCACCGCGCTTGCGCTGCTCAAAATAGCCGATCGGCAGACTCTGCAGATGCTGGTAGAGACTGTTGCTGAGCTGCGCCAGTACCCGGGCACCACTGCGGGTCAGCAGGAAGATCGCGTAGAATCGCAATACCGCCTGCGCCACGAACAGGCCCAGCCAGAGACCGAGGACCCGGCCAGTGGCCGAGCCCGCCGATAACGCTGGCTCCATCAGTGCTTGGGCAAACTTGCCCGCCAGCCAGGGCGTTGCCAGCGAGGCCACACTTTGCAACAGCATCAGTACGCCGGCCAGTAGCAGTACGACGGCGTAGGGACGAACGTGATTGACTAACGGCGGCGGTAACATGGTGGTTGCAAAACAATGCCCTTGACGCTCAATTGTAACCGGCATCGTGAACAACAAGCTCTATTGATCTGCCGATAGCGGGTTTACCAGCAGATTTTTCGCACAATTATCGGCGCGATAAAATCGTCAGGCGGTTTTGCGGGGTTTCGACCTGACAACCCTTTTTACTGCAGTGTTCCAGATATACGGAAAATTCCTGCTGTCGTATAATTTGACAGCTATCGCGCATTCCACCTTCACTAAGGTCGCGCCACCTGAAAGGCTCGATTGAAAAGCTCAATGGTGAGAACCAGAACCCATGTCAAGCAAAACAGCTTCAGGCCCGATACCAGGAACACTCCTCGCCATCCTCACAGGTCTGGCACCTTTGTCCGCCGTGTGTGCGGACGAAGCCCCGGGATTTCTGAGCAATATCGAAGGCCAGCTGCAATACGACGACAACGTCTACCGCACCGCCGCCAGTGAAGTTGCCGACAGCGCCTTCATCGTCAAGCCCACCCTGGGATGGCTTGGTCTTTATCGCGCTCACGAGTTTCACCTTGTCTACAAGGGTGATTACGCCAGCTACTTCGATGAAGACAACCTCAACTACTACCGACACCATCTGTCCACCCAGGCCAAACTTGATCACAGCTCCCGGCTCAAGAGCGAATTCAACTTCGCCCATCGCAGGGGCAGCGAACAACCCAACAGTCGCGATACGCTCTACGTGCCGGGGACCAAGGTCAACAAATGGCGCAGCGAGCTCGCTACCGCCAAGTTCGAATACGGAGCCAAATCGAGTCGCGGACAGCTCGAAGGCCAGCTGACCTACCGCAAGTACCGCTACACCAACAACCAGCAGGAATTTCGCGACTACGACGGCCTCGGTGGAACCGGTATTTTCTACTACCGCGTGGCGCCCCGAACACGACTGTTGCTGCAGGTGGACTATCAGGACTATGACTACCACCGCTACGACATCTACGGCGGCAACCAGAGCGGCGAGCAACAACGCTATCTCACCGGCGCCACCTGGGAAGCCACCGCCAAGACCTCCGGCGTATTCAAGATCGGCTACCGCGAACGCAGTTACGACGACCGCCGTTTCGGCAAGCGCGACGGCCTGAGTGTGGACCTTGATGGTACCTGGAGACCCAACGACTTCACCAAGATCAGCTTTGGCGCCTCGAAGGAAGATCAGGAATCGGCCCAGCAAGGTGGCGGCGGTTTCGTGGAAACCGGGATCAATATCGGCGTGGAGCGGGCGGTGACGCCGCGAACACGGGTGGCAGCCAGCACCAGGTACACGCAAAACGAGTTCAACAGTTTCATCAGTCGCAGTGACGACGAATGGCGTTTTGAAATCAGTGTGGAACGCAGCCTCTTGCACTGGCTGGATGTTGGCCTGATTTATCGCTACGAGGAGCGTCAGTCCAACCTGGAGCTGTTCGACTATTCTGCCAATGTCATACTGGGCACCATCAGCACGAGCTTTGAGCGCTGAGTGAAACGGGACAGGCCGTCAGCCCGCTTCCTGTCGCACCGTCTTGCCCTGGCGCCGCTGGTCGCCCCCACCCATCCTCACCTATTACAGGCAACGATTCACCAGCTAGGCACCTTTGGCGAGGAACGCTTCCTGCATTTCCTGCAGCAGCAGGGGCTGGCCCCCCTGTGGAGCGAACTGCTCGGCGACAACCCCGAGACAGCACTGCACCTGGCACCGGAATTTCTCCAGGCACTGAAAAAAAACCGCCTCGACAGCACCGCAGGTTACCTCCTGCAGCAGCAGGCGCTACCCCTGATCCGGCGCACACTGGATGGCGCGGGCATCACCCACGCCGTCTTCAAGGGGGCGCAGCTGCGTGAGAGCTGCTACGCGAAGCCAGCTCTGCGCCCGGCAACCGACATCGATGTGCTGGTAAGCCCGGCGGATCGGGTCAGTGCCATCAGCGCTTTCCTGGACCAGGGCTTCACTCTCTACGCCCCACCCAAAAATATCAGCCACGAGGTCTGCCTGTACAAGGGCAGCACCTACATCGACCTGCACTGGGATATTTTGCGCCCGGGGCGAACCCGCATCGCGGTTGCCGGCAGCATCCTGGAACAGCGCCGGGACTGCGGCGTTCTCTGGGCCCCAAGCGAAGCGGCGACCCTGTTCCTGGCACTGGTGCATCCCGTCTTCACCAAGCACGTGACAACACCACAGGCAAGCCTGATACGACAGGTCGATCTCGCCCTGCTGTTGCAACAGCAGCAGTGGCCCACTGCCTCTACTGCCGCTCTTGTGAGTCTGGCGGAAGACACCGGCCTGCGGAGCGCGGCGTGGTTGAGCCTCAAATGGCATGAGCTGCTGGTGGGCGGCAGCGACAGCCTGCAGGGCCTGGTCGACGCGCTGCAACCGGGAATCTTCAAGGCCCGCTATCTGAACCGCTGGCTACGGGACGACCTCGCTTCGCGGCTGGCCCGCTTTCCGATCCTGGTACACGCGGGTCTGACACTGCCGGTGCACGACCGCCTGCGCGACGTGGTGCGCGCGGTCGCGGTCGCGCGACGGCTTCGCCGACAGGCGGCTGATGAAGTGAAATACCTGAACCGTCAGCTCGCCGCTGCATCCGTCAGGAAGCACTGAGTGGTCAGCCAGTTCAAGCCACCGCCACGCCGGCCAGCGACTTCAGCATCAGTTGCGCCTGGGCACTGCGGTCGTAGTCCGAGGCCGATGCCAGGCTGGCGCGGGACAGCTCGGCCAGCCGCCCGCGATCCCGGTACAGGCTGAGAACACCTTCCGCCAGGGCCTTCGGATCCTCCGACTTGACCACCAGGCCAGAACCCGAACTGGCGATGATGCCGGTGGCCTCGCCCGACGGGCAGGCGATGATCATCGGCAGCGCCATGCCCATCGACTCGAATATCTTGGAGGGGATCACCTTGGTAAAGAGCGGTGTGTCGCGCAGGGATATAAGGGATATGTCGCACAGGCTCCACACGGCCGGCATCCTGTCCTTGGGCTGTCGCGGCATCATCACCACATTGGCGAGCTTGCTCTGAGTCGCCAGTTTTTCCAGCTTTTCCCGCTCGGCACCACCACCGGCAAAAAGAAAACGAATGTCCCTCTCCTGTTCGAGCAGCCTGGCAGCTTCCAGCACCTTGTCCAGGGCATGGGCCATCCCGTGGGTACCGATATAGCCAATAACGAACTTGCCTTCGAGCTGGTATTCCCGGGCCAGCTCCCGATCCTTGCCCGCCGCCGGGGGGTAGGTGGACGAATCCACGCCAGTGACCAGCACAGCGATC
>JBKDZQ010000645.1:0-8319 GCA_047971325.1 Parahaliea sp. | reverse complement strand
CACCCCCCCCCCCCGCCCTCACCCCCACGCGCAGACCCAGCACCGCCCTCCTCCTGGCGGCCCGCCCCGTCCGCGCCCGCCCACCGACGATGGGTGACACGCACAGCACCGCCACCCCCCGCCCCGCCAGCCGCTGCCACAGGCCCGGCAGCCGCAGGATGGGGTCGATGCTGACAAAGGGATTGGAGGGACAGATCACCACCGCCGCCACCTCGCCGCTGTCGAGCAGGGCCTCCAGCACCGGGCTGGGGCGCGCCTGGGCCAGCCCCTGGAAGGTAAACCCGGACACCACCGGCTCGCAGTGCCGGCGCACAAAATAGTGCTGGAAAGGCAGGTCGCCCTCGGCGCTGTGCACCAGGGTGCGCACCGGCTGGTCGGACATGGGCAGAATGGTGGCCTTGATGTCCAGCGCCCGGGCCAGTTCCGCGGTCACCTCGGTCAGGGTCGCGCCCTGCTCCAGGCGGCCACTGCGCAGCAGGTGAGTGGCCAGGTCGCGATCGCCGAGCTGGAACCAGGTGTCGCCGCCCAGTGCCGCCAGCGCCTCGCGCACCTGCCAGCTCTCGGCTTCCAGCCCCCAGCCCTGGACCGTGTTGCTGTGCCCGGACAGGGTGTACAGCAGGGTGTCGATATCGGGGCAGATGTGCAGGCCGTGGTGGCGAAAGTCGTCGGCGGTGTTGGCCACCACCACCAGTTGCTCAGGCGCCAGTTCCCGCGCCAGTCCCAGCGCCAGCTTGGCGCCGCCGACACCGCCGGAGAGGGCCAGCACCCGGCCCCTGGTCCCGCCTGCGGCCATCAGCGAAACATATCCAGTTCGCGCTCCCGCAACAGGGCGCTCGCCCCCCCTTCGCCACGGCGCAGGCGGGCGCCGCGCACCAGCACCACCGGGCAGGCCTCGTCGGATTGCCCCTGCACCAAAGAGGCGGCGGCCGCCAGTTCATCTGCCACCGCGATCTCGGTCACCTCGAGCACGTTGCCGAACAGGTCGCTCTCGCCCACCTGGTTGTACAGCGGATCGAGCCCGGCACTGCCCAGGGCAATGCCCACCGTACCCTTGCGCCAGGCTCGGCCGACGCTGTCGTTGATGATGACCATGGGGGCGGTAGCGGCAGTGGCGGTGAGGGCAGCGCGCAGCGCCGCCGCAGAGCGATCGGGGTCTTCGGGCAGCAGCAGCACCCGGGGCGATGCCGGGTCCTGCTCGATATTGGATTTGTCGATGCCGGCGTTGGCCATCACATAGCCCCGGCGATGCTCGACCACGAGCACCCCGGGGCGCACCCGCAACACCTCACGGGACTCCCGCAGGATGCACTCCACCTGGCGCGGGTCCTTCTGGGCCTGCTCCGCCAGCTCGCGGGCACGCTCGCCAGGTTCCACCTCGACCAGCCGCAGGTAGCGATTTTCCGCCTTGGAGACCACTTTCTGGGCCACCACCAGCACATCCCCGGCGACTAGTTCCAGCTGGCTGTGTGCCAGCGCGGCGCGAATCAGTTCCGCCAGGTCATCCCCCGGAGCCACCAGCGGGAAGTCCCGCAGAGGGATCACCTGCAAGGCGGGGTTCATCCCCCGTGGTCCAGCCCGGTAATGCGAATACCCGCGTGGCAGTCGTACTGCTTGTTGATACTGATCAGTACCGAGGTCAGGGCCTCGGCGGCGGCGGCATTGTTGATCATGCCGGCGTGGAAGCCGCGCATGCCGGCGGCCTCGACCAGCTCGATCACCGCCGCCCGGGCTTCTTTTTTGTTGCCGCAGACCAGCACATCACAATCCAGGCCGGCACCCTCCTGCAGGTGGTGGGCGGCCACGTTCTGGAAGGCGGACACCACCGCCACCTCCTCGCCCAGCAGCGCCTGGGCAATCTGCCCGGCGCTGCCGGGCTCCGGGAGTTGCACCCGGGCCACGCGCGGCGGCACCAGCGGCACGGTCACGTCAATCAGGATCTTGCCCTGCAGGGCGGGTTTTACCCGTTCCAAAGTACTCGCCTGGTGACTGAAGGGCACCGTCACCGCGACGATATCCGCGGCCTGGGCAGCCGCCAGGTTTTCCATCGCCTCGACGGTCACCACGCCCACGCCGCGCTCAGCCATGACCTCCCGCAGGTCGGCCACCGCCGCCGCCGCCTTGTCCAGCGTGCGCGAGCCGATGATCACACGGTAGCCGGCCTGGGCCCAGCGCCGGGCCAGCCCGGTACCGAGATCGCCGGTGCCACCGAGAATGGCAAGAACCGGCAGGTTTTCACTTGTCATAGGGATGTCCTGTGGGGTGGGTTGATCGGGGAGAGAGTCCAGATTGTACGACCAGCGGCACTTCGCGCGCCGAGCGCGGACATGCCGCCTGCCTGCCCTCCTTATTGCGTTAGCATGCGCAGTGATCTGGCATCTTATGGAAATCACCCGGCGACCACAAGCCACCGGAGCCGCCGTCACAAGGAGTTAAACCACGTGGAAGCCGGGCTGGATTTCAGCGGCAGGATAGTATGGGTGGCCGGCGGTGAAAAGCCGGCCTTCCTGGACGCGACCAACGCCCGGGACAGCCGCTGACCCCGCCACTGTACCCGTTTGTCCCCCGCACAGCGGGTGCCGGACAAGGTCGACATAAGCCCGGATCACCGGTTGTCGGCGGCCGATATCCCGGTATACTCGGCGCAAAGCAGGGTCCACAACAAGTGTGTCCCGAGGTATAACCGTTCCCGCAACCAGCCGATTCCTGCATGTCTGATACCACACCTCAGACCTCACCTCACAGTGCGGTCCTCGAGTTGCCCAACGAGGTCCGCCTCGCAGGCAAGGTCTTCGCTGCCGCCGGTACCAATGTCATGTTGCGGGAGATCCGTCGGCTGGACACCAGCGGCAGCAGCAAGGTCAGCCTGTCCCGCGGTGGCCGCGGCAAACTGGTGTTCGACGCGCTGGCAGACGGTGACGGCCCCATCGCCAACGCCGCGGTCACCATAAGCGGGCTCGAGGGCGGCAATATTCAGCTCACCCTGGTCCAGGAGGGCGATGCAGCGGCCCCTCAGCGTTGCCTGGACGCCCTGTCCGGACACGGCCAGGGCACCGCCGCCGCCAGCGGCGAACACGCCAGGCTGCTGCAGGAATTCGAGTCCCGCGGTCTCGCCACCCTGCGCAGCCGCATGCGCTATTTTATCGAACACCTGGTGGGACACCTCCTGGACCAGTCGGTCGAACTCAAGGGCAGCAGCATCAACTCCACTGAGCTCTACGAGTCGGCAAAGGGGGTGCGGCGCAACAGCAACCAGATCGTCACCACCTTCATCAACCGCCTCGCCGAGCGCTTTGGCAATCTCACCCCCGAATCCGGCAAGGGCCAGCAGGCCGGCACGGAGAAGGCCCACGGCGCACTCAATCTGGTCGATCTCGAGGAATTCGAGGATACCCTGGCCATCGGCAGGCTGATCAGTGCCGGCAAGGAAATGCACGGCAAGGTGCTGGAGTGCCTGACCATCCGCCTGGCGACGGTGATCGACATCCCGCCCCTGGAATTGCGCCTGCCCTTCCATGTGACCGAGCTGTGCACCGCCTTTCACGCCACCTTGCTGGGGCAGGAGGTGGCGCAAAGCTCGCAGCCGGTGATCTACGAGGAGTTCAAGTCCGGCTTTCTGGCCGGGCTCGGCGAGCTGTACCGCGAACTCAACCAGCTGTTCACCGAAGCGGGCGTTTACCCCGGCCTCGAGGAAGAGCTGGAACAGCGGGGCTCGGTATTGCAGCGACTGGCCGCGGACCAGCGCCCGAAGGTGGAAAGAAAGCCGCCGGCGCCCGCCGAACCACCCAGGCCCGAGCTCAGCGAAATGCGTGAGGCGCCACCACCAGCCCACCACGCCGCCGGCAGCCAGATGGCGGCGGGTATTGCGGCAACGCCCCTGCGCGAACCGGCCCCGATGAGCCCTGAGGTGCTCTACAAGTCGGTCATGGACGCCCTCAATTTCCGCCGCGCGGCGGAAGAAGCCAAGCTGCCGCCGGAAGCCGCGGCCGGGGTGGTGGCGGACAACAACCGGGTGCTGGAAGCCTTGTCGGCCATCCAGAGCAGCCAGCGCTTCCTTGAGGAGCTGCAGCATTTCGACTCCCTGCGGGAATTCCTCTCCGCCAACGGCGGACAGCTCGAGGCACTGGCGGATACCAGCACGCTGAATCCCGATAGCCTGAACCAGATCGACCTGATCGACAAACTGTTCAGCACCATCCGCCACCAGACAGACGTGAGCCGCGGCCTGCGCCCGTCGCTGACGCAGTTGCGACTGCCGCTGGCGCGCCTGGCCCTGCAGGAGCCGGACTTTTTTGTCGACGAGCAACACCCCGCCCGGGGCGTGGTGGACAAACTGTCCCAGCTCGCCGCCTCCGGCAACTTCCCCAACCGGGTGCTGGAAGAGCGGCTGTCCGGCATCATCAACCATATCGTCGGGGGCTACCAGGACGATAGCTCGGTATTTCAGTCGGCACTGGAACAGGTCGATCGCCTGCTGTCCCAGCAGACCAGTGCCCACACCCGCAACGTTGAGCGGGTGGTCAAGACCCAGGATGGCCAGGAGCGGCTGCGCTACGCGCGCAACGAAGTGAACGCCGCCATCCACAGCCGGCTCAATTATCGCGATGTACCCAAGGTGCTGATCGATCTGGTTCAGAAAGGCTGGCGCGACCTGCTGGTGCTGACCTGGCTCAAGGAGGGCCCTTCCGGCAAGGGCTGGCAAGAACAGTTGCACACCCTGGAACTGCTGTCCGAGTGGCTCACCGAACAGCTCAAGGGGGACGACGACGGCACCGTCCAGCGCGGCCTGGAAGCGGGCCCCTTCATCGACCTGCTGGAGCAGCAGATTGCCGCCGACCTGCCGGCCAATGTGGAGATCCACGAGGTATTCGAAGACCTGCGCGCCATTCTGGCCGGCGAGCGCAACATCCCCACCCGCCAGTTGCAGCCGGGCGAATTCCAGGCCCCGCCCAATCAGCAGATGTTCCGCCAGCGCCTGCGCAAGACCCGGCGCCTGCGCCGCTGGGTGAACCGGGTGGAACAACTGGAGGCGGGCACCTGGCTGTCCTACAAGAACCGCGAGGGTGAGCGCCGCCGCATGCAGCTGGCCTGGGTCAATCCCGACCGCTCGCGCTTTGTGTTCGTCAACGACCGCGGCCAGAAAGTCACCGAGATGAGCGTGGTCGAGCTGGCCCGCAAGCTCAGCCGTGGTGCCCAGCCGCCACCGCCGGAGGAGCAGCTGTCGCTGGTCGACCAGAGTATGTACAACACGCTGGAGGATGTGCAGAAGCTGCTCAGCTTCGATCGCAACCACGACCAGCTGACCCGCCTGATCAACCGCGGTACCTTCATTACGCAGGCATCCCAAGCCCTTCGGCACGCCAACCGTAAGGGCGCCCAGCACGCGGTACTGCACCTGAACATCGACCAGTTCGCGTTGGTCAACGATCTCTACGACTACGTCACCGGCGATCTGGTGCTGTCGGAATTCGCCCGCCTGCTGGCACAGATGCACAGCGGCAAGGTGTCCTCCGCCCGGCTCGAGGAAGACAGCTTCGGCATCCTGTTGATCAACCACACCCCGGACAGCGCCCAGCGGGTGGCCGACAGGATACGCAGCGACATCGAAACCAGCGCCGTGGACATCGACGGTGAACATGTGAGTTTCACCGTGTCCATCGGCGTGGCCGCCATCCACGAGTACAGCGCCGACGTGGATGCCGTCATCGTGTCGGCGAAAGCGGCCATGCGACGGGCCAAGGAACAGGGCGGCAACCGGGTGGTGGTGTTCGAGGAGAGCCCCCAGGAACGGGTACGCAGGCGCGAGGAACTCTCCGCCGCGCGCCTGGACATCGAAAAGGCACTGGCCACGGAGCGCTTCGTATTGCGGGCCCAGCCCATCGTGCAGATGGCTGTGCGCAACGGCGACGACCGCAACCTCCACTACGAACTGCTGCTGGGCATCCGCGACCGCAATGGCGTGCCCGGCTCTCCGGACAAGTTCATCGCCGCCGCCGAGCGCCACGGTTTCATGACCGCGGTGGACCGCTGGGTGATTCGCGAGTCCTTCCAGTGGATCAGCAGTCTGATGGACGCACAGAAGGTCGTGCCCAATGTCGCCATCAATCTGTCCGGCAATAGTGTCACCGACGACGATTTCATGGAGTACCTGTTCCAGCAGGTGTCCGAGTTCGGGGTCGGCACCAACCGCCTGTGTTTCGAGATCACCGAGAGCGGCACCATCGACAATCTTATCAAGGCTTCGGACTTTATCCGCGCCTTCCGTAATATCGGCTGCAAGTTCTCCCTCGACGATTTCGGCACCGGTGTTTCCAGCCACAACTTCCTGCGCGAGCTACCGGTCGACTACGTCAAGATCGACGGTTCCTTCATCACCGGACTCAGGGACAACCCGGACGATCTCACCATGACCCGCTCCATCAACGACCTCGCCCATTTCCTCGGCCAGAAGACCATCGCCGAATGGGTGGAGAACGATGAGATCGTGGGCCACTTGCGGGAGATCGGCGTGGACTACCTGCAGGGCTGGGGTATCGGCAAGCCGCGCCTGCTGGCCGAGATCACCGAGGAACTGTCCAGCATCGAGAAGTAAGGCCCCGCCGTCCCATGGCCCAGGATCATCCACCCGACTACGATCTGCTGCAACGACCCGGACCTGTGCGAGGGCGTCTCCCAGCAGTCCCTGGGCGTCCTGTTCGGCCTCACTCCGGCGGAATCCAGTTGTACCGGGGACTGAGCCCGGCCGAGGTGCAAGTCCCAGAACATCTCCCAGCACACGGCCCGGGCCAGCTCAAATCCATTTTTGCCAAGACCGGCGTATCCCGCCAGGCGGGACTGATGTGGCTGGTGCACAAGAGTGTCGCCTCCCTGGGCTGAGCAATTGTGGAGTTTTTGAAGTGACTTTTATTTCCACTGATGTATTCTTCCGCAGCGGAATCTGGGCTACAATTCCCTTACGTCCCGTAGGGACTTTCGGCGAGGGATCAGGGACTGGAAGTCACGCCGGTTGCACATCGCATTTGTCACAAGCCGACACTACCATGCAACGGCCAGATGCCGGTGGCATCGCTCGTCGGTACATAGCCAACGCGGGGAGAAAGCGAGCACATGATCCAACACACCTTTGGCATCCTCACCAACCCAAGAGCTACCTGGCGCAACATCGCCGCTCTGCCTGACAGCACCCTGAAAACACTGCTGCTGTACCCCCTGCTGCTGGCCCTGCTGCCGGCGGTAGCCTGGTATTTCGGTACCACCCAGGCGGGCTGGTCGATCGCCGGTGGCAGCGGTCAGCCCACCAGGCTGACGCCGGACAGCGCCCGCAGCATCATTGTCCTGTTCTATTTGGGCATGGTCGCCTGCGTCATGGTGATCGGTTATTTTGTACACTGGATGGCCCATACCTATGGCGCACAATCCAGTGTTGCCAAGGGTATCGTACTGGCGGGCCTGACCGCGACACCCCTGTTTATCTCAGGCCTCGTGGGATTTTACCCGCTGCTGTGGCTGGACCTGCTGATCGGCGTAGCCGCCGTGAGCTGGTCCGTCTATCTCCTGTACCTGGGAATTCCCATCGTCATGGACATTCCCGAAGAGCGGGGTTTCCTGTTCTCCAGCGCCGTTGTGGCCATCGCCCTGGTCATCCTCATCTCCCTGATGGTGGGCTCGGTGTTCCTGTGGGAGTTTGGCGCAACCCCGACCTTTACCGACTGATGCAGCGTGAGCCCAAAAACGCCTCTTATGATTGTGGAAGTAAACCATGAGCGAACTTAACTCAGCACTGGAGCACCCCACCTACAACTACAAGGTGGTCCGCCAGTTCGCGGTAATGACCGTGGTGTGGGGGATCGTCGGCATGCTGGTGGGCGTGTGGATCGCCGCCCAGCTGGCATGGCCGGCACTCAACTTCGACCTGCCCTGGACCAGCTTCGGGCGCCTGCGCCCGCTGCATACCAACGCAGTGATCTTCGCCTTCGGTGGCAGCGCCCTGTTTGCCACATCCTACTATGTGGTGCAGCGCACCTGCCAGGCGCGGCTGATCTCCGACAAGCTCGCCGCCTTCACCTTCTGGGGCTGGCAGGCGGTGATCGTACTGGCAGCCATCACCCTGCCACTTGGCTACACCTCCTCCAAGGAATACGCGGAGCTGGAGTGGCCGATCGACATCCTGATCGCGGTGGTCTGGATCAGCTACGCCATCGTGTTCTTCGGCACCATCGTCAAGCGCAAGACCAGCCATATCTATGTGGCCAACTGGTTTTACGGCGGCTTCATCATCACCGTGGCGGTGCTGCACATCCTCAACAGCCTGGCCATACCGGT
>JBKDZQ010000644.1:0-5964 GCA_047971325.1 Parahaliea sp. | reverse complement strand
CACAAATTTTCCTGAAGACCCAAAGTTGTAATGTCCTCGCGGTAGCAGCCGGATAGGATGCGCCTTAGCGAAATACCACTGTAGTCAAGCCCCTGCCGGCTCCTGCAACGACTTGCTGAGCACCTCGTAGACATCCCGCGACAAGGGTTCCAGTGCGGCCAGGCGTTCCAGTTCGGCACGCATCGCCGGCCCCTGGGGTGCGACATAGTGACGCCAGCGGGTCAGCGGGGTCAGCAGGCGCGAGGCAATCTGCGGGTTGCGCGTATTGAGCGACTCCACCACCTCCGACAGCAGCCGGTAACCCGCGCCGTCGGCACGGTGAAACTGCAGCGCGTTGCCATTGCTGAAACTACCGATCAGCGCCCGCACCTTGTTGGGATTGCGCAGGTCGAAGGCTTCATGCTCCATCAGCGCACGCACTCGCGTCAGTGTTTCCTCCCCCGGTATGGCCGCCTGCACCTGCAGCCACTGGTTGATGACCAGCGGTTCACCGCGCCAGTCGCGGTAGAAACTCTCCAGTGCCTCATCACGCTGTGCGCACTCACCACGCTGGCTGAGCACCCGCAGGGCCGCCAACCGGTCAGTCATGTTGGTCGCCGACGTGTACTGGGCGGCGGCCAGGACAAGGTGTTCGGGCCGCGCCAGGGGCAGGTATTCCAGGCACAGGTTGCGCAGGCTGCGGGAGGCGATCTGGGCGGCCTCGGGGGCGTAGGTGGCGCTGACCACGTTGCGCCGGTAGGCCTCGAGCCAGAGCTCCTCCAGCTCCCTTGCCAGTGCCGCCAGCACCTGCTCCCGGGCCGCGTGGAGGGTTTCCACACGGGCGCCACCGCGGCGCGCGGCCTGTTCGGCGAGATAGCCCTCCGCCGGCAGGCGCAGCATGTCGGCGACCATGGCGGGGTCCAGGCTGTCGTCGCCCAGCAGGGCGCCGCAGGCATCGATGAACATCGGGTCGACCACTGCATCGACACCGCCGGCTTCCACTTCCTCCAGCACCGACAGCGCCAGTTGCTGGGCCGCGTCCCAGCGTACAAAGCCGTCATCGTCGCGGCTCATCAGGGCGCACAGCTCAGCCCGGCTGTAGTTGTATTCCAGCCGTACCGGGGCGGAGAAACCGCGCAGCAGCGAGGGTACCGGGCGCTCCGCCACCTGCTCGAACACAAAGTCCTGGGCCGCTTCGCTGACCATCAGCACCCGGTGGGTGTTGTCCGCGGTGTCCGGGTCCGGCGCCTGCCCCACGAGTTTCAGCGGCAGGTTGCCGGCGCCCCCCAGCAGTCCCATCGCCAGCGGAATCAGCAGCGGTGCCTTGTCCGGCTGGCCGGGAGTCGGCGGGCAGGACTGGGCGACCCTCAGGGTGAAACGCTGCGCCGCCGCATCGTAGTCGCCACTCACCCGCAGCAGCGGCGTACCGGCCTGGCTGTACCAGCGCCGGAACTGACCAAGGTCGACACCGGAGGACTCCTCCATCGCCCGCACAAAATCCTCGCAGGTCACCGCCTGCCCGTCGTGGCGCTGGAAGTAGAGGTCGGAGCCGCGACGGAAGGCCTCGGGACCGAGCAGGGTGTGGATCATGCGCACGACTTCCGCGCCCTTTTCATACACGGTCACGGTGTAGAAGTTGGAAATCTCGATAAAGGAGTCCGGACGCACCGGGTGGGCCATGGGGCCGGCGTCCTCGGCGAACTGGACGCTGCGCATCACCGTGGCGTCCTCCACCCGTTTCACCGTGCGCGAGCCCATGTCGGCGGAGAACTCGGCGTCGCGGAACACCGTGAAACCCTCCTTCAGGCTGAGCTGGAACCAGTCGCGGCAGGTGACGCGGTTGCCGGACCAGTTGTGGAAGTACTCGTGGGCGACGATGGCCTCGACGGTCTGGAAACCCTTGTCGGTGGTCACCTGTGGGGCGCACAGCACGCAGGAGCTGTTGAAGATGTTGAGGCTCTTGTTCTCCATCGCCCCCATGTTGAAGTCGTCCACGGCGACGATGTTGAAGATATCCAGGTCGTACTCCCGGCCGTAGACCTCCTCGTCCCAGCGCATGGCGTTTTTCAGCGAGGCCATGGCGTGGTCGCACTTGTCGAGGTCCTTCTCCTCCACATGGATATGCAGCTTGATCCGGCGACCGCTGGCGGTGACGAAGTGATCGTCGATACTGTGCAGCTTGCCCGCCACCAGCGCGAACAGGTAGGCCGGCTTGGGAAAGGGGTCGTGCCAGCACGCCCGGTGCCGGCCGCAGCCAACATCTTCCCGGGCCACCAGATTGCCATTGCTGAGCAGCACCGGGTAGCGCGCCCGCTCGGCCTCCACGCTCACCTCGAATTCGGCCATCACGTCCGGGCGATCAAGGTAGTAGGTGATCTTGCGAAAACCCTCGGCCTCGCACTGGGTGCAGAACAGGCTGCGCGACTTGTACAGCCCCTCCAGGGAGGTGTTGTCCTGGGGCCGGATGCGGGTACGACTGGCCAGCGTGAAGGTATCTGGCACCCCGAAAATGGACAGGCTTTCGTCGTTAACACTGTACTGCCCCGGCGCCAGTTCGCGCCCGTCCAGGGCCAGCGACAGCAATTCCAGGTCCTGCCCCTGTAACACCAGCGCGTCTTCTGCCGGGACGCTGGGGTTGCGCCGCACACTCAGCCGGGCGTCGACGAGGGCGTGGTCCTCGTGCAGGTCGAAGCGCAGTTCGACGCGCTCGATCAGGAAGGCCGGGGGACGGTAGTCCTTGAGAAAAATGGCGCTGGGGCGTGCGTCTCGCATGGTGTACCTCGAAGGAGATGACAAAAACGGGTGGTGGTCATGGCAATCGGCATCAGTGCCGGGACAGGCTGACGTGGTGACCGCCGTACTTGCGCAGGTTAATGACGCCGCTGTCGAAGATCAGGTACTGGCCCTTGATGCCCAACAGGGTGCCGGCGATGGTCGGGGTCTTATCCAGGTTGAAGGAGGTGACCTTGGTCGGGTAGCTCAGTACCGGATACTCGATCAGGGTCTGGGCCTCCCCCGCCAGTTCGACAATGGCCCCCTCCCCGTGCTCGGCGCGCAAACGGGCGAGATCGCCGGCGCAGGCCGCTACCAGTTCCCGGCGCTGCGCCTCCAGGTTCACCACCTCCCCCGGGCCCCTGAGCATGGCCTGCCAGTTGGTCCGGTCGGCGATATGGGCCTTGAACAGCGTTTCCACCAGCCCGGACAGGTAACGGCTGCCCACGCGAAACACCGGCTGGGCCTGGGTCGCGCCCTGGTCCAGCCAGCGCGTCGGCAACTGGGTATGGCGGGTAATGCCCACCTTGATGCCGGAGGTGTTGGCCAGGTAAACGTAGTGGTCGATCAAGCAGTGGCTCTCGCCCCACTGCGGCTCGCGGCAGGTACCCAGGTGAAAGTGGCATTTCTCCGGGCTGACGATACAGCTGTCGCACTGGGCCAGGCGCTTGAAGCAGGGGTAGCAATAGCCCTGGTTGAAACTCTTGCTGGTGTTGCGACCGCAATAGATGCAGGCGATTTGCCCGCTGTAGTCCAGTTGCAGGGACTGGCCCAGCAGCTCGTTGAGGGGGGTGTGCTGCCCGTCCAGCACCATCTGGTACTGCACCGGCACCGCCAGTGCCGCGTCCATCTTGCGCAGGTGACCCTGGGCCAGTACCCGGGACAAGTGGCTACTCCGGCTGCCAGCCCCAGGGGCCGGTGGGGGGCTTGTCACAGTTGCTGCCGGCCTAGCGGCCCTGGACGATGTAGCCCACCTGCTCGTGCTCGGGCAGGTTGAGACGGCTCCAGGCGATAATGGCCTGGAGGCACTCCTGACGCTGTTCGGGGCTGAGGCGGCGACCGTCCGGCCACTTGCCCAGCTCCACCGCCAGCTTGAGCTGCTGGTAGACCTCGGGGGTCAGGCTTTCAATCAGTTGCTGGTATTCCATGGGCTAGGGTAAGGGCTAAAAGATCAAATTATAGCGCCCCGGACTTGTCCTGCGAAAGGTGCGCCAGTCCTGCGAACAACAGGCCGAGCAGCGCGCCACTGAGCAGGCCGCCGACATGGGCGGCATTGGCTACCGCGCCAAAACCCAGCACTTCCACCACCCCGAACACGCAGATCACCAGCCAGCCGACCATGAACAGCATGATCGCCGGTCGCGGCTGGATACCCCAGCGCGGCTGCAGCAGGCCACCGACCCAGGAGAAACCCAGCATGCCGTAGACCACTCCGGACATGCCGCCAAACAGGCCGGGGCCACCAAACAGGTACTGGGCCGTATTGGATACGATGGCAATCACCAGGAACAGGCCCGCCATATTGAAGCTGCCCAGGGCGCGCTCGACCCGTGCGCCCAGGTCCCACAGCCACAGGCTGTTGAACACGATGTGCAGCCAGCCGAAGTGCAGGAAGGCCGGGGTCACCAGACGCCACAGTTCCGTATTGCGCTGCAGAAACACCGGCTCCCCGTTGCCCACTATCCGGAAAGGGGTATAGGTCAGCGCCTCCAGCCAGACCAGCGGCGCATGCAGGTAGATCAGCAGAAAACCGGCAACACTGAGGGCAATCAGGCCCAGCGTGACCGGCGCCCCGTGCCAGCGATCAAGGTCCTCCCGAGAGCGGGGGCGCTTGCGCAGCTCAATGGCGATTTCGCCGGCGCGCCAGGACTCGTAGGCCCTGACCACCGGCGCCACCATGTCCGGGTCGCTCACTTTCAGCAACTGGCGGCCGCGCTCCTCGAACACCCGGTGGTCCACCCCCTGCTGACGCAACACCACGGACAGGGGCAACAGGTCTTCTTCAAGTTCGACGTCCAGCGCCGTGTAGATATGTGTCATCAGTCAATTTACCAGTGCATAACTCCAGCGCAGTTTGTCCCTGCAACTGGCGTAAAAACTGTGGCCCACCGGGTGCAACAGGGTCAGCCGGTGGGGTTTCTTGCTGATCACCACGCAATCCCCGGGGCGGGCGGTCATATTGACCTGGCCGTCGCAGGTCACCGGCGGGTGGATGCGGTTACGGGACAGGATGTGAATGCTGATCTCGCTATTGCCCTCCACCACGATAGGCCGGCTGGACAGGGCGTGGGGGAACATGGGCACCAGCACCACCGCATCCAGGGTCGGGTGCATGATGGGGCCGCCACCGGACAGGGAATAGGCGGTGGAACCGGTGGGTGTGGACACGATCAGGCCATCGGCCCGCTGGCGGTAGACGAAGGTGTCGTTGATCGAGAGCTCGAACTCGATCATCTGCGCCGAGGTGCCGGAGTTCACCACCACGTCGTTGAGGGCATCGGCCCTGCCCACGGTCTTGCCGTCACGGGTCACCCGGGCATCCAGCAGGAAGCGGCGCTCGCGCTCGAACTTGCCATCCAGTACCGCCGGCACCTGGGCGGTGATCTCGTCGGGGCTGATGTCGGTGAGAAAGCCGAGCCGGCCGCGGTTGACCCCCAGCACCGGGGTTTCATAGCGGGCCAGGGTGCGAGCGGCGCTGAGCAGGCTGCCGTCACCGCCGACCACGATCACCAGGTCAGCGTCTTCGCCGATATTGTCGAGACTGGCAATCTGGTAGTTGCCACGGGGAATCAATTCGCCGAGGCGGTCTTCCAGCACAACTTCCAGTTCGCGCTCGTTGAGCAGGGCCAGCAGTTGTTCCAGCACCGCCTGTACGCCTTCGTGCTGGCTGCGGCCAACCAGGCCAATTCGTTTGAAGGATGGCTGCATGCGCTCGTGTTCCGCCCCGAATGAAGGGCCATTATAAACACGAGTGCCCGCGGGGCGCAGCATGCGACCCCAGGCCCGTCTTTTCCTCTCTCCGGGACAAGGTGGTCAGCCCCAGACAAGAGCTCACAGCCAGTCGAAACCCCGCCGCTCTTGCAGGCCGACGTTGTTTCGCTGCAACACCTGCTCGGCGCGGTAGCTGGAGCGCACGAACACTCCGGAGACTACTTCCAGGAAACCCTTTTCCAGGCCCCAGTGACGGTACTGCTCGAACTCTTCGGGGCTTAC
>JBKDZQ010000643.1:0-3725 GCA_047971325.1 Parahaliea sp. | reverse complement strand
GCTGCTGGCCTGAGGACCGGCCTGGGGCTTGCGCGCGACGATGGTCTTCACCACGTCGAGAAAGACGTGGTTCACTTCCTCCAGCACAAAACTCGCCGCCATCACGTTATCCACTGTCTTGCGGTTCATCGATGGGCCGATTTTTTCCGTCAGCAGGGTCATGGCGTTCATCATCAGACTGAAGGGAAAGTAGCGGCTGCCGGTGTGCTCGAACATGCACAGTTGCCCGCCGGGTCTGAGCACCCGGTGCAGGGCCCGCAGGCCGTTCACCGGGTCCGGCACCGAGCAGAAGGTGCAGGAGGTGAACACCTGGTCGAAGTGGTGATCCGGGTAGTCGAGCTCGTGTACGTCCATCACCCGGGCTTCCAGCTGGCCTTGGTAGGATGCCACCCTCGGTGCCGCCACCTTGAGCATCCGCGGGCTGATATCGATGGCGGTGATGGTCCTGCCCGGCGGGAAGGTGGCGATGTCGAGCCCGGTGCCCAGGGCCATGAACAGGATGCGGCCTTCACCCATGCGGCTGAACAGGGTCTTCTTCACCGGGTGCCAGCGGCGCTCGGCACCGCGCCCGGCCATCAGGTCGAAAGTCGGGGCCGATTTGTCCCACTTGGCCTGGGTAACTGCGTCAACCACGGCGCACCTTCGCAGGCAGCGGCCGGGGGCCTCGCAGCAGACTGTTGAGTGCCCATACCGCCAGGATTGACGCCAGTCCGCACAGGGCGCCGGTGGCCAGGGCAAAAGCAGCGTCCGAGCGGTGCATGGCCGCGTGCATGCCCAGCACCATGCCCGCCACCATGCCGCTGAGCATCATCGGCACCATCACTTCCATGGCGCCAAACAGCATTCCCAGGGGAATGGCCAGTACCGTGGCCAGCACCATGCCCAGGATCATGGCCGGTGCCATTATCAGCCACATGTTCCAGCCGTGGGGCGTGGCCAGCCACACCAGCCAGCCGACCAGCGCACCGGTGACGATATTGGCGGCGAGGTCGCCCACAACGAAATACAGCCGTTTATCCATGTTCGAGCTCCGTGCTGTGAAAAGCTTGTTATGTGCCACATGATACAGCATGGGCATCGACCCCTGCCAAGCCCTATAATGCCACCACTTCTTCGCCGTCTGGAGCCCCCTGTGCAGTTTGCCGGCAGCCATATTCTTTCGGTTACCCAGTTTGAACGCTCCGACGTGGAGCATGTTTTCACCATTGCCGACCGCATGGAACCCTACGCCCACCGGCGCCGGGTCACCCGGGTGCTCGATGGTGCCATACTGGGCTCGATGTTCTTCGAGCCCAGTACCCGCACCCGGGTGAGTTTTGGCAGCGCCTTCAACCTGCTGGGGGGCGAGGTGCGCGAGACCACCGGCTTTGAGAATTCTGCCATCGCCAAGGGCGAGTCCCTCTACGATACCGCCCGCGTGCTCAGCGGCTACTCCGATGTGATCGCCATGCGTCACCCGGCGGAGGGTTCGGTGGCCGAGTTTGCCGCCGCCAGCCGGGTGCCGGTGATCAACGGTGGCGATGGCGCCAACGAGCACCCCAGTCAGGCCCTGCTGGATCTCTACACCATTCGCAAGGAGCTGGTGGGCCGCGGGCGCAGCATCGATTCCCTGCGTATCGCCATGGTGGGAGATTTGCGCTACGGGCGCACCGTCCACTCCCTGTGCAAGCTGCTGAGCCTGTTCCAGGGGGTGCAGGTGGTGCTGGTGTCGCCCCGGGAGCTGGCGATGCCGGGGGAGATCGTCGAGGCTCTGCGCCAGTCTGGCCACCAGGTGCTGGAGTCCGAGGCGCTCGAAGCCAGCATCTCGCGGGTGGATATCGTGTATTCCACCCGCATCCAGGAGGAGCGTTTCAGCTCCCAGCAGGAGGCCGACCTGTACCGCGGCCGCTTCCGCCTGAACCAGAGCATCTACACACGGCACTGCGAGCCCAACACGGTGATCATGCACCCGCTGCCGCGGGACTCTCGCCTCTGTGCCCGGGAGCTGGATGACGATCTCAACGACAATCCCAATCTCGCCATCTTCCGCCAGACCGACAACGGCATGCTTGTGCGCATGGCCCTGTTCACCCTGGTGCTGGACGTGGTGGACCAGGTGGACCACCACGCCCGCGACGTGAACTGGTATACGGCGGGGCGTTTCTAGTGGTTTTTTCCCTGAGCTTGAGTGCCGATGCGCTCCGGGTGCTGGCGCTGCAGGGTTGCGACCTGCGCCAGCGCTGGCGTCGACGCGCCCGCGCATGAGCGAAACCAGCGGACCCGCGCCCGGGGGGGGCGAACCAGGGCAGCACTGCCCCCCCCGTCCCGGCCTGCTGCGCTCCAGCGCGCTGGTCGGCTGCATGACCATGCTGTCGCGGGTGCTGGGGTTGGTGCGCGATATCGTGATCGCCGCCACGGTGGGTGCCAGCGCCCTTGCCGACGCCTTTTTCGTGGCCTTCAAGATTCCCAATTTCCTGCGCCGCCTGTTTGCCGAGGGCGCCTTCTCCCAGGCCTTTGTGCCGGTACTGGCCGACTACCGGGAGCAGGGCAGTCACGCCGCGGTGCAGGCGCTGGTCAATCGGGTGACGGGGGTGCTGGGCGGCAGCTTGCTGCTGGTGACCTGCCTGGCGGGGCTGGGGGCACCGCTGGTGGCGGCCCTGTTCGCCCCGGGGTTTCTCGATGATGCGGCCAAGTACGATGCCGTCACCCGGATGATCCGCATCACCTTCCCCTACCTGCTGCTGATTTCCATGACCGGCTTCTGCGGGGCCATTCTCAACAGCTACGGGCGCTTCGCGGTGCCCGCTTTCACTCCCGTGTTCCTCAACCTGTCGCTGATTGTTGCCGCCACCGTGGCCGCCCCCGGGTTCGGGGAGCCGGTGTACGCCCTGGCCTGGGGGGTGGCGCTGGCGGGGCTGTTGCAGCTGCTGTTCCAGTTGCCCTCACTGTATCGCCTTGATCTGGTGCCACGGCCGATCTGGGATGCCCGTCACGAGGGCGTGCGCCGCATTCTCAAGCTGATGGTACCGGCCCTGTTCGGGGTGTCGGTCAGCCAGATCAACCTGCTGCTGGACACGGTGCTGGCCTCCTTCCTGCCCACCGGCAGCGTGTCCTGGCTGTATTACTCCGACCGGCTTACCGAGTTGCCGCTGGGAGTGTTCGGGATAGCGGTGGCGACAGTGATCCTGCCCAGCCTGTCCTCCCACCGTTCTGCCCGGCGCGAGCTGGACTTTACCCTCACTCTGGACTGGGCGGTGCGCATGATCCTGCTGGTGGCGGTGCCGGCGGCGGTGGCACTGATGGTGCTGGCACAGCCCATCCTGGTCGCCCTGTTCCAGTACGGCGAGCTGGGCAGCAAGGACACGCGCATGGCCAGCTACAGCCTGCAGGCCTACAGCCTGGGGCTGATCGCCTTCATGCTGATCAAGGTACTGGCGCCGGGTTTCTACGCCCGCCAGGACACCCGGACGCCGGTCAGGATCGGCATTATCGCTATGGTGGCCAATATGGTGTTCAACGCGCTGTTTGTGCTGCCGCTGATGTACTGGTGCCAGCTTGGCCATGTCGGGCTGGCGCTGGCCACCAGCGCCTCGGCCTGGCTCAACGCGCTGCTGCTGTTGCGCGGCCTTGGTCGGGCGGAGGTGTTCCGGTTCCAGTCCGGCTGGGGGCTGTTCACCCTGCGCCTGCTGGTGGCAACGCTGACGATGGCGCTGGTGGCCTGGTACCTGGTGCCGCCGGTGGCTGAA
>JBKDZQ010000642.1:0-4274 GCA_047971325.1 Parahaliea sp. | reverse complement strand
GCAGCTCCATGCCATTGACGAAGCCGGTGACATGGGTGACGGGCGAGGGCATGAGCATGACATCGCCCTCCCCCAGCGACCAGGCCACCCGGCCGATATCCAGGGCACAGGCCAGGGTGTTGTGGCTGTGCCGGACCGCCTTGGCGCGACCGGTGGTGCCGGAGGTGTACATGACAATCTTGTCATCGTCGGGGGAAATACCGCTGACGGTGGCAATCACCGGATCGTCACAGCGCAGCAGGTCGTCATAGGCGCGGGTGCCGGCGCGAGCGCCACTGCCCCTGGCCACGATCAGGTGCTCCAGGGCCGGCAGCCGAGCTTGCAGCTCCTGCAGCATGGCGACGAAATCAAAGCCGCGAAACTGTTCCGGAATCACGATCGCCCGTGCGCCGGTATCCTGCAGAATGAATTCCACCTCCCGGTCCCGGTAGATAGGAATGATCGGGTTCACCACCAGCCCCAGCAGGGAAGCGGCAATATCCACCGCCACCGCTTCGCGCCAGTTGGGCAGCTGGAAACTGATCACATCGCCCTTGCGCAAACCCATGTCGCGCAGACTGCCGGCCAGATGGCGGGCTTCATCGACGATACTGCGGTAGGTGACGGGAGGCTGACCCTCCAGGTGGATGGCAATGCCCGCGGGATCGGCCGCAGCTTTCGCCAGCGCCAGATCCGCCAGCAGGGTATTGCGATAGTCGAGAAAACCCTTTGTGCTTGCATTGGCATTGCCGGTCATTGTCAGACTCCACTTGCCAGGCCCGGTGGCCTCATTCGTCGAAAACCCCGGGGAGGCGCTCCTCCCCGGGGTCAGGCGATGGTGATTACCTGAAGTTGAGCGTCAGTTGCAGGGCCACGGTGCGCGGCAGCGAGGTGAAACCCATCTGGTCCGCGTAGGCGCCGCCCTCGGGCGGGGTACTCGGCCCGTCGACCACCCCGGACACGATATGCTCGTCGGTCAGGTTCTTGCCCAGCAGTTGCAGCTGCCACACATCGTCCCGGCCGCCCAGGTACATGCTCATGTTCCAGGTGGTGTAGGAATCGCGCTGGGCATGGGGGTTGGCGAAGGCCGAGGCGTTGTATTCGTCGCTGTACAGGCCGTCGATGGCCACGCCATAGGACCAGCCGTTGTCCAGGTAACCGTCGTAGTCGATGCCGAAGGAGGCACTCCACTCCGGCGCCATGGCGGTGGGCTCGCCGCTGATGTCCTGGCCGGGGGTGCCGTTGGTGCCGGGCACCGTGGTATTGCAGCCCTGGGCGGCGGTCTGGCCGGCCCAGCAGGGGGCGATGAAGTCATCGTACTCCGCTTCGTTGTAGGCCAGAGTGCCGCGCAGGGTCAGCCCCGCCACCTTGAAGGGCGCGTATTCCACGTCCAGCTCGATGCCGGTGGTGGTGGCCTTGCCCGCGTTCAGCGTGATGAAGGCGAAGGTCGGCGAGTTGAAGAAATCCACCTGCAGGTCGTCGTATTCGAAGTCGTAGAGGGTGGCGTTCAGGCGCAGCTGGTTGTCGAACACGGTGGACTTGATGCCCACCTCGAAACCCTCCGCGGTTTCCGGGTCGAAGGTGAAATCCGACTCCGAGCCACCCATGAAATCGGCCGAGTAGATGCCGCTGTTGGAAAAACCCCCGGACTTGTAGGCGGTCTTGTAGGCCGCGTAGAACATCACCTCGTCGGTGGCCTGCCAGGACAGTGTCAGCTCCGGTGAGGTCTCGTCGAAATCCTGGTCACCGCGGGCCACCTCGTTGGTGCGCCAGATGCCGCCCAGCCCCGGGTTGTTGTAGGGGTGGACGAACTGCGAGTCCTTGCTCTCGTCAGTATAGCGCGCGCCACCGCTCAGGGTCAGGGTGTCGGTGATGTCGAAGGTGATCTCGAAGAAGGGCGAGAGCGTCTTGCCATCGGTACTGCTGGTCTTCTGGCTGGCGACGTAGACCAGCTCCGGACTGGGCGCCGCGGTATTGGCCAGCCCGCCGGTCGAGACCCACTGATCGAACTGGCGCTCGGTCTTCTGGTACAGGATGCCGAGCATGAAATTGAACCTGCCATCGAACTGGCTGGCCAGGCGCAGCTCCTCGGAAAAGGCTTCCCAGCTATTGACCTCGGTGGCGAAGGTTGCGGAGGGAATGGACTGGAAGTCACCGGACAGGCCAAAGGTATTTTCGTTCTCCTGCTGGTTGGTGATGGAGGTCAGGATGAAGTTGCCGAAGTCGTATTCGATATTGGCGGTCAGCGAATAGGAGTCGTAGTCGTTGAACAGGTCCCCGTTGCCCCGCGCGTGGGGCAAGGACCTGGCCAGCAGCGAGGGCATGCGGTTCTGGGCGATGACAAAATTGTCACCGCAGCGCAGGTTGGGATTCAGTCCGCCAACGCCACCGGGACAGTTGAACGCGGTATAATTCCAGGAGGACTGGTAAACCTCCGTTTCGGTGTAGGCCCCGGTGAGGGTCATCGACAGACGGTCGCTGGGGTCGAAAACCAGGGTCACCCGCGCCAGGTTTTCCTCCTCACCCGGGGCGTCGCGGTTGTCCGCCGGGGAAATATCGGAGATCACCGTACTGGTGGCGACATCGAAGACATTGTAGGGCTGGACCGTGGATTGGTTGGTGAAATAGCCGTCGTCCATGTCGGAATGGCGCAGCGCCAGGCGCGCGCTGATCCGGTCGCCCAGGGGGCCGGACATCACGCCCTCGAAACGGGTCTGTTCCGCCTCCCACTCGTACTGCACGCGAGCGGTGGCCTCGAATTCCTCGCTCGGCTTGGCGGTGGTCAGCGAGATCACCCCGGCGGTGGCGTTCTTGCCGAAGAACAGGGTCTGGGGGCCCTTCAGCAGCTCGATCTGGGACATGTCGAACATGCCCTCGTTCAGCACCCGTCCCTGGCCGTAGTAGACACCGTCCACGATCACCGCCACCGACTGCTCGATGCCGATGCTGGTGGAGTTGGAGCCGATACCGCGCAGTGTCAGCTGGGCGCCGGAACCGTTGGACGAGCGACCCACGTAGAGCTGGGGCGCAAAGGAAGCCAGTCGCTCCAGGCTGCTCACATCAAATTTTTCGATGCGTTCCCGGGACATCGCCGACACCGTCAGCGGCGCGTCCTGCAGGCTTTCCTCGCGCTTGCGCGCGGTTACCGTCACTTCCTCCAGGCCGCCCGCCCGGGCTGCTTCGCCGGCACTGTCCTGAGCGTGGGCCACCGGCACCGAGGTACTCAACGCCGCCGTGGCAAGGGCGAAGACAAGGCGGGAATCCAGTCTGGCTAGCTTCATGGGAGTACTCCGGCAGCACTGTTATTGATAGGTGGCCCTGGCGTTATCAAGCGCGTGACTCGCCCGTGGACGTCACAAGCCGCAAATCGGTATTTGGGCAAGCCTATCACCGGCATAATAACCAAACAAGCTGATTTGTTTGTTATATTTGTGGATTACTCCGCTTTCGGATAAGCTGGCACCCTCCGGAGTTTATCAACCAAAAAGCATGTCAAACAGCCAGAACAGGGCGACGGTGCCGCCGCCATCGATCATCAACACCCTGCTGGAGTTGCGGGCCGGGTCCGAATATGTGAGTGGCCTGACCTCCTACGCCGCCATCGACTACCTGCCCCGGGGCGACGGCCACCCGGTCATGGTCGTGCCGGGATTCATGGCCAACGAGATATCCACCCAGCGCCTGCGCACCTTTTTGCGGGTGATGGGCTACGATACCTTTGACTGGCGTCAGGGCCGTAATGTCGGCCGCCTTGGCCCCTCCGAAAATACGCTGCTGGCTCGCATCCGGATGATTCACGAGCGACTGGGCAAGAAGCCCAGCGTGGTGGGCTGGAGTCTCGGCGGTGTCTACGCGCGCATTCTGGCAAAGAACCACCCTCATGATATTCGCTCGGTCATTACCCTGGGCTCGCCACTGGTGCACCCCCAACGCTCGGCGATCGACCACATCTACCGGCGGACCACCCAACAGCCGCCACAGCAGCACCCGGAGCAACTGGCAGGTATCAATGCCGCGCCGGCGGTGCCGGCCACCTCTATCTATTCGCGTCTGGATGGCATCGTCAACTGGCGCGCCTGCCTCTCGGAGGAGTCACCCACCTCGGAGAATATCCGGGTGTTCGGCAGTCACTGCGGACTCGGTTTTCAGGCCCTGGTGCTGGCCATCGTCGCCGACCGCCTGGCCCAGCACCACAGCGCCTATGAGGTGCTGCGCTTCCAGCGTCCGGTGCTGAAGAGGAAGGACTCTGGTACGGTCACCACTACCCCGGCTGCCTTCAACGTGCTGGACAACAG
>JBKDZQ010000641.1:0-2515 GCA_047971325.1 Parahaliea sp. | reverse complement strand
TAACACCCCCCCCCCCCCCCGCTTCCGGTCCGGCAGAAAATTCCTATCGTGAATAGTAAAAATCTTTTCTATTTATTTCATTTATAGAGGGGCGCTGGCTAAGATGGCCCTCACTCCAGCGATGGACGCCCCGGCGGCCGTTGGTTTTCACACCTGAACATGAGGTAAGCCCCATGAGCACCTATCAGCAGACCATTGATTCCATTGCCAAGCTGCGCACTGCGCAGGGCGGTACCTGGGACAATATCAACCCCGAGTACGCCGCGCGCATGGCTCTGCAGAACCGCTTCCGCACCGGCCTGGACATCGCCCGCTACACCGCCGCCATCATGCGCAAGGATATGGCCGAATACGATGCCGACAGCGCCGCCTACACCCAGTCCCTGGGTTGCTGGCACGGCTTCATCGGCCAGCAAAAGCTGATCGCCATCAAGAAACACCACGGCACCACCAGCAAGCGCTACCTCTACCTGTCAGGCTGGATGATCGCAGCCCTGCGCAGCAAGTTCGGCCCGCTGCCGGACCAGAGCATGCACGAGAAAACCTCCGTGCCGGAACTGATCGAGGAGCTCTACACCTTCCTGCGCCAGGCCGACGCCCGCGAACTGAACCACCTCTACCGCGACCTGGATGCAACCCGCCAAGCCGGCGACCAGGTGAAGGAAAAGGCGGTCCTGAACAGCATCGATAATTTTGAAACCCATGTGGTGCCGATCATCGCCGATATCGACGCCGGCTTTGGCAACGAGGAGGCCACCTACCTGCTGGCCAAGCGCATGATCGAGGCCGGCGCCTGCGCTATCCAGATCGAGAACCAGGTGTCCGACGCCAAGCAGTGCGGACATCAGGACGGCAAGGTCACCGTGCCCCACGAGGACTTTCTGGCCAAGATCAACGCCGTGCGCTACGCCTTCCTGGAGCTGGGGGTGGACGACGGGGTGATCGTTGCCCGCACCGACTCCCTGGGGGCCGGCCTGACCCAGAAAATTCCGGTTTCCCGCGACGCCGGTGACCTCGCCCACCTGTACAATGCCTTCCTGGAGACCGACGAGGTGCGCGACGCCTCCGACGTGCGCGAGGGCGACGTGGTCATCAAGCAGGACGGCAAGCTGGTGCGCCCGGTGCGCCTGCCCAACGGTCTGTACCGCTTCAAGGCCGGCACCGGTGAGGCCCGCTGCGTGCTGGACTGTGTCACCAGCCTGCAAAACGGTGCCGACCTGCTGTGGATCGAAACTGAGAAGCCCCACGTCGGTCAGATCGGCGCCATGGTGAACGAAATCCGCAAGGTGGTCCCCAACGCCAAGCTGGTGTACAACAACTCGCCGTCCTTCAACTGGACCCTGAGTTTCCGCCAGCAGGTGTTTGATGCCTGGAGCAAGGCCGGTAATGACGTGTCCGCCTTCCAGCGTGACAACCTGATGAGCGCGGAGTACGACAGCACCGAACTGGCCGCCGAGGCGGATGCGAAGATCCAGTCCTTCCAGGCCGACGCCGCGCGCGAGGCGGGCATCTTCCACCACCTCATCACCCTGCCGACCTACCACACCGCAGCCCTGTCCACCGACAACCTGGCCAGGGGTTACTTCGGTGAGGAGGGCATGCTGGCCTATGTGGCCGGTGTCCAGCGCAAGGAAATCCGCGAGGGCATTGCCTGCGTCAAGCACCAGGACATGGCCGGCTCCAACATGGGCGACGACCACAAGGAGTACTTCTCGGGCGAGGGCGCCCTGAAGGCCGGTGGCAAGGACAACACCATGAACCAGTTCGGCTGAGGCCGGTCGCGGCGTTTTGTCGCCGCGCTCCGCTTTATCCCGTTACCGGGGAGGTTGCATTGCGGCCTTCCCGGTTTTTTGTTTGACGATGACCCCAGCCCGGTAGTTCGCTGGACTGCGCGGGCGCGCGACTCAGCAGTTATGAGCTTATAGCAATTCAGTTTATCAAGCTGACTTTGCTGTAGTTGTCGCTATAAGGCGGTATGCGTATCCTTGCGCCTCTTCCGCGAGGGGCGAGAGTGCAAGTTATGATTGAACAGTGGTTGATTTCCGGTGTGTTCCTGGCGCTGCTGGGTGGTCTGATATTTTCCGATTGGCCCGCCTCCCGGATTTTCATCGGCGCCATGCTGGTCAGTTATTTTTCCGGTTTGGTGGATACCTCCGAGGTCCTGTCCAAGTTTTCCAACACCGGACTGGTTACCCTGCTGTTGCTGTTGCTGGTATCAGTGGGGCTGGAGCGCCTGTCCTGGCTGAACCGCCTGTCCGGCAGGCTGATTACCCAGGGACGCCTTGCCAGCCTGCTGCGACTCGGTGGTGTCACTGCCCTGTTCTCGGCCTTCGTCAACAACACGGCGGTGGTGGCGACCCTGGCCCAGACCGTGCGCAACAACCGCTACCATCCGGCCTCCCGGCTGCTGATACCCCTGTCCTACACCGCCATCCTCGGTGGTACCGTCACCCTGATCGGCACCTCCACCAACCTGATTGTGTGCAGCTGTCTGGAAGATGCCACTGGCCCCAGC
>JBKDZQ010000640.1:0-1647 GCA_047971325.1 Parahaliea sp. | reverse complement strand
GAGCAGGCGGAGACTGCGGCCTGTATTCATACTGCGGCCTCCAGTCCAGCTTGGCGCACCTTTTCGTAGCCGGCGCTTTCATCGGCGGGAGGCTGCCAGTTGCGGACATCGATCTTGCCAGTGACGGCGGCGGAGATGAGAGCGGAGCGGCGTTCTTGAAGAAGATCAATCCAGATAAAGGCGGCGCTCTGGGAGTGATTCTCGGTGTTCAAGTGGCTTGTCCCTGTCTGGCTTGGTCGATCAGCCGGTGATCATACCCAACGACAGGGGGGGTGTCGCGCAGGGGATGTCCCGTAGGGTGGGAGGAGCGGCGTGCGGTGCTGATGCCTTGGTGGCGAGTACTCGATGGCGGATTGGTGAAAGCGAGGCGATGACGGCCACGCCCCGCAACGCGGAGCGGGCGCATTCACTGGCGCGGGCTTGTCGCAAAGCCCGGTACCTGCACTACTTGTTCAAAGCGCGAAGCACCTTTTTCAGCTTGGTGCTGAAGCGGGCTGCTTCGGCCGGATTGTCGGGCGCGCCGGCGTAGTAGTCACCCAGTATCGGCACCACGGTCACGTTGCCCCTGGTGTTGTCGGTGGTGTCGGCATTCCTGACTTCCTTCAGGTCCAGGGGGAAGAAGCCGGTGATGCCGGCTGCCACCGCAACCCTCGGCGACGTTCACACAGTCGGTGTGGCACCACGTTCAGCGCCAGGCTCTGGGCACAGACAAACGAGCAGGCAAGGGCGGTGATCGCTCTGGAAAGTTGAGTAGTCACTTTATGAATTCCTTTACATTGAAGAGACGATTTATGGGTATCCATACACCTGTCATCAGCGGACTTTCCGCGCTGACAGGTGTTGCACGACACCTGGCAAGGCGGCGATTCGCCAGCTTCAAGCCAGTCCAGGGATTCAAATATGGCAATGTTATTGCAGAAAAAAGAACAGCGACGCAGTTTTTTAGTTGGCGCTCACCAGCGGTTATAGTGGCTTTCCGGGGATATCGGTACCAACACTGCTCAAGCCAGATTCCACTTCAGGTCCAGGTTCTGTTCCAGCCACAGGGATTCGAGGGCGTAGATGATTTCGGTCAGGGCCTGGGGTGGGGTCAGGCGCCCGTCTTCGCTGAAGACTTCCGGGAAGTGGAAGGCGAAGCCGGTGTTGTCGTCGAAGCAGCGCACGAGAATGGCCTGCAAGGCGACATCCTGTTGCTCGAAGCGGATGTTGACGATGGCCTGCATGCCCGGCAACGCTTCCAGGGTGTCGGACTGGACCCGGATACCGGTGATGCTGAGGTCGGTGGGTATCACCGGCAGCGGCTTGGCGCCGGTCTGCACGGTGACCAGCAGTTGTTCGGCCTCGCCCGAGGCAAGTTTATCCAGGCTGAGGCGGTAGCCCCGGTGGCGGTTACTGCAGGATTCGCGGTGGGTGCGGATAAACTCAGTGATCAGTTGCAGGTCTTCCACATCGATTTCGGTGCTGGCAACCTTGCGCGCTTCCTGGATCTGTAGCACCAGTTTGTCACCTCGGGTACGCATTGTCAGGTCGCCGATTTGTATCTGTTTCATGTGGTTTGCTATCGCTACCGCTAGTTATAGTGGCATTTCTAGCATGCCATGTGATTACGGGCAGGTCAGTCGCAAAACTGACCAATATTGGTGAAAA
>JBKDZQ010000639.1:0-2392 GCA_047971325.1 Parahaliea sp. | reverse complement strand
GCCACACCCAGCACCGCTGTTTTCAGCGCCTCGTAGGATGCCGCCAAACAGGCCTGGTAGAACTCCGGGTCCGGCATCATGTCCCGGTCGCAAAGGAAAGCCAGCGACACCCGCCCGTTGTAGCTGTTGATGGTGTTGAACAGGCCGACGCCATCCACCGGGCAACCGACCCCGATCCAGCGGATGGCCTGGGCCCCGCACATGTAGATCGGTTCCTGTGCCCCGGGCACGTTGGTGATGATGGTGTGCGTGGCCGGATTGCGCGAGGACAGGCCGGTTCTGGCCATCAGGCGCATGCCCAGGGCGGCGACACTGGAGGGTAGCGCCTCCGCGGCGTCCACCAGCAGGCGCGCGGACACCGCGTTGGCGTAGGCCTTGGTGGCCACGGCATCGGCGTTGATGGTGCGCAGGCGCTCGAGCGGGTCGGCGATGTCGGTGGCGAGGGTGAGGCGCATGCCCGAAACACTGTTGCCACCGGCGGCGTTGTGGTCTTCCTTTCGCCGGGTGCTGATGGGCACGCCCGCCATCATTGCCCCTTCGGTGGGCAGTTCGTTCTTGTCCTCCAGGTATTGGCGGATGGCGCCGCCGTAGATCGCCAGAATCACATCATTCAGGGTGCAGTTGCCGAAGCCGTTCTTGATGGCCTTCAGGCTGTCGAGTTCGACATCGAAGGAGCCCAGCACCCGGTGCGAGGAAATATCCTTGTTGAAACGGGTCAGGAAGCGGATACCGTGATCCTCCATCTGCGCTTTCCGGGCGGTGATTTCCGCCGGCAGCTTGAAGGACTCCATGGCGGTGCGCGCCAGGTTGACGATCTTTGACGGCTGTTTCATCAGGTTCACATAGGAGCGCTGCAGCAACTGCAGCTGGCTCGGCACCGCTTCGGGCTTCCAGGTGTCAGGCGTGCTGATGACGCGCGGGTTGGGAGTCTGGTCGTGCAGCTCGGAGATAATCTGGTTGCCGGTGGCGCCATCGATCGCCGAGTGATGGATTTTCATGTACATGGCGAAACAGCCCGGTGGCAGGCCGTCGATATTGTCCAGTCCCTCGATGATATAGGCCTCCCAGGGCGGGCGGTTCATGTC
Source organism: Parahaliea sp. (assembly GCA_047971325.1). GTDB lineage: Bacteria > Pseudomonadota > Gammaproteobacteria > Pseudomonadales > Halieaceae > Parahaliea. The sequence goes on along the minus strand of JBKDZQ010000639.1, from coordinate 1,307 downwards.
CAGCGGCCGGCTGTGTATGCGCGCCACCTGGATGCACAGCTGGCGCCAGTCACCGGGCTTGGGCAGCGCCATGTGGCGCACGTGAAACTCGAGGTCGAAGTCCGCGTCCTCCACCCAGTAGGGGTTGTCGATATCCAGCGGCACTTTCACCAGTTTGCGCCGGAACACCGGCGACAGTTGCAAGCGGCTCTCGAAGGTGTGGAGAATGTCCTTGAAGCGAACAAACCCGCCCTTGGTGGTGCTGGGGTCGTAAATCATCAAGGGACCGATATGCATGGGTGCATGGTCCTGATCGTTGTAGATGAACATGGAATCGATCGGGGAGAGCTGCTTCATGGTTTATACCTGTTATATGCCCGCAGGCAGGTGGAGTATCGCGCCTGTAAGTAAAGCGCATTGCAAGCCGTTGGGGCAAGCCGTGCGAGGGCGGCCTGATCCGCGTATATTTTCCCCATGGGTCTGCGAGTCGCGTCACAGGACTTTTTTGTCAATTAGGTTGACAAAAAAGTCCTGTGGGTTTAGGCTGGTACCACCCGTCGGAGTACTGTCAATAGCTAAGTACAATCAAAATACAGATAATTAGAGGTGTTCGCCATGAGTAGATTGACCGCAACCGATGCGCTGTTTGCCTATGCTGATACTCCCACCACCCCGATGAACATGGGCTCGGTACAGTACCTTTGCCTGCCCGAGGGTGGTGTGGATGAGTATTTCGAACGCTTGAAAGCCTTCCTTATAGAGCGCTGTGAGCTGGTACCCAAGCTCAGGCAGCGGCTGGAGATGAATACCGTCGGCCTGCCCGTCTGGGAGACCGTCGACAGCGTTGATTACGATTACCACATTCGCCGGACCCGTGTGCGCAGCGGCACTGACCTGGAAGTGGGCAGCAAAATCGGGCGCCTGCAGCACCAGCCCTTCGATATGAGCCGCCCTCTGTTCATGTTCTACCTGATCGAGGGACTGGGCGAGGGCCGCGCCATCCTGCTGCAGAAATTTCACCACGCCATGGCCGATGGCAAGACTGCCATGCGCCTGATGGATATCTTCAGCGACGAAGGCAATATCGAGGCGGGCGAGGAGCCCGTGGACTATCACACTTCGGGATGGCTGAGCCGCAGTGTCGGCGGCGCGGTGGAGGATACCAAGCGTTTCTGGCAGTCTCTTGGTGGCCTTGCCGGTACCGGCAAGGCGCTGCTGGGCAGCGAGTCCCGGGAAATGCTGAACAAACTGTCCAAGCGTCCGGTGACACCCCTGAACAGACAGCTGTCGGACAAGCGCCTGTTTGCCGCGCGGGTGATGCCGCTGGA
>JBKDZQ010000638.1:0-13676 GCA_047971325.1 Parahaliea sp. | reverse complement strand
GGATCACTCCCACTCAATCGTCGCCGGCGGCTTCGAGCTCACATCGTAGGTTACTCGCGACACGCCGGAAATCTCGTTGATGATCCGGTTGGACACCTTCTCCAGCAGTTCGTAGGGCAGGTGCGCCCAGCGCGCGGTCATGAAGTCGACGGTTTCCACCGCGCGCAGGGCGATGACGTATTCGTAGCGGCGGCCATCGCCGACCACGCCGACGGACTTTACCGGCAGGAACACGGCGAAGGCCTGGCTGGTTTTGTGGTACCAGCCGGCGGCGCGCAGTTCATCGATGAAGATGGCGTCGGCGCGGCGCAGCAGGTCGGCGTATTCTTTTTTCACTTCACCGAGCACGCGCACACCCAGGCCTGGGCCGGGGAAGGGGTGGCGGTAGACCATGTCGTAGGGCAGGCCGAGTTCCAGGCCGATCTGGCGCACTTCGTCCTTGAACAGTTCGCGCAGGGGCTCCACCAGTTCCAGCGCCATGTCTTCGGGCAGGCCACCCACGTTGTGGTGGGACTTGATGACGTGTGCCTTGCCGGTGTTGGCGCCGGCGGATTCGATCACGTCTGGGTAGATGGTGCCCTGGGCCAGCCATTTCACGTCGCGAATACGGGTCGCCTCATCGTCGAACACTTCGATGAAAGTGTTGCCGATGATCTTGCGCTTGCGCTCGGGATCGCTTTCACCCTGCAGTTTGCCGAGAAACAGATCTTCGCGGTCCGCGCGGATGACTTTAACGCCCATGTTGCTGGCGAACATGTCCATCACCTGATCCCCCTCGTGCAGGCGCAATAGGCCGTTATCCACGAATACGCAGGTGAGCTGGTCGCCGATAGCCTTGTGCAGCAGGGCAGCGACCACGGAGGAATCGACACCGCCGGACAGGCCGAGCAGCACCTTGTCGCTCCCCACCTGTGCGCGCACCCGCTCGATAGCGTCCCCGACGATATTCGCCGGCGTCCACAGGACCTCGCAGCCGCACTGTTCCCGCACGAAGTGTTCGAAGATGCGCCTGCCCTGCAGAGTGTGGGTCACTTCCGGGTGGAACTGGATGCCGAAGAAAGGCTTGCTGGTGTGGGCCATACCGGCGATGGGGCAGGAGTCGGTTTCGGCAATCAGCACGAAGTCGGACGGCAGCTCGCTGACCTTGTCGCCGTGGCTCATCCACACATCCAGCAGGGCGGCGCCGTTGGCGGCGATATGGTCGCAGATGTCGTGCAACAGGCCGCCGTTGCCCACCTGGCGGATCTGGGCGTAGCCGAATTCGCTGGTGGGCGACGCGGATACCTTGCCGCCGAACTGCTCGGCCATGGTCTGCATGCCGTAGCAGATACCCAGCACCGGTACGCCCAGCTCGAATACCAGCTGGGGAGCACGTGGGGAGCTGGCCGCGACAACGGATTCCGGCCCGCCGGAGAGGATGACACCCCGTGGGTTGAAGGCACGAATGTCCTCTTCACTCATGTCCCAGGCGCGGATTTCGCTGTACACGCCCACTTCCCTTACCCGCCGGGCAATCAGCTGGGTGTACTGGGAACCGAAGTCGAGAATGAGAATCTTGCTGGCATGGATGTCGGTGGTCATGACCTGTCCTGAGCAGAAACGCGGCGCGCATAGCCGCGAAATAAACCAAAACGGGGCCCGAAGGCCCCGCGAATCGTGCGTCCGTCTAGCGCACCGGGTAGTTCGGCGCCTCCTTGGTGATGGAGACATCGTGCACATGACTTTCGGACATACCCGCCATGGTCACGCGCACAAACTCCGGTCGTGTGCGCATGTCCTCGATGGTGTGGCTGCCGGTATAGCCCATGGCCGAGCGCACCCCGCCCATCAACTGGTGCACGATAGCGGACACCGGTCCCTTGTAGGGCACCCGACCCTCGATGCCCTCGGGCACCAGTTTTTCCGTGCCCCGGCTGGCGTCCTGGAAATAGCGGTCGGAGGATCCCTCGGTCCTGGACATGGCGCCCAGCGAGCCCATGCCGCGATAGGCTTTGTAGGTGCGGCCCTGGTACAGTTCCACTTCGCCTGGCGCTTCCTCGGTTCCGGCAAACATGCTTCCCATCATTACCGAGTGTGCCCCGGCCACGATGGCCTTGGCGATATCGCCGGAGAAGCGGATACCGCCGTCGGCAATCACCGGCAGGTCGTGACCCCGCAGCGCCTCGATGACGTTGGCAATAGCGGTGATCTGCGGCACCCCGGTGCCGGTCACGATGCGGGTGGTGCAGATGGAACCCGGGCCAATCCCCACCTTGACGCCATCGGCTCCGGCTTCCACCAGCGCCAGTGCGGCAGCGCCAGTGGCGATATTGCCGCCGATGACCTGCAGGTCCGGGTACTCGGCCTTGATCTTGCGCACCCGTTCGATCACGTTGCGGGAATGCCCGTGGGCGGTATCGACCACCAGCACGTCCACTCCGGCGCGCACCAGCGCCGCCACCCGGTCGTCGGTATCCGGGCTGGTGCCCACCGAGGCGCCCACCCGCAACTGGCCGTAGGAATCCTTGCAGGAGTGGGGGAAGCTCTCGGCCTTGTCGAAGTCCTTCACGGTGATCATGCCGCGCAGGTCGAAGCCGTCGTTCACCACCAGAATCTTCTCGATGCGGTGCTGCTGCAGCAGGCGCTGCACTTCCTCGGCGCTGGCGCCCTCTTTCACCGTTACCAGCTTGTCCTTGGGTGTCATGATGGCGGACACCAGCTTGGTGGGATCGGATTCAAAGCGCACGTCGCGGCGGGTGACGATGCCCACCAGATCCTTGCCCTTGAGCACCGGCACGCCGGAAAAGCCATGGGCGTTGGTCAGTTCTTTCAGCTCTGCGATGGTCGCGTCCTGCTGGATGGTGATCGGATCCTTGACCATGCCGGCTTCGTATTTTTTCACCCGGCGCACCTGGTCGGCCTGGTCGGCCACCGACATGCTCTTGTGAATGATGCCGATGCCGCCCTCCTGGGCCATGGCAATGGCGAGGCGGGCTTCGGTAACGGTATCCATGGCGGCGGACACCAGAGGAATGTTAAGCTCGATCCCCCGGGTCAGGCGGGTTTTCAGCGACACGTCGGTGGCCACCACCTCGGAATAGCCCGGCACAAGCAGAACATCGTCGAATGTCAGGGCTTCCTGGACAATACGCAGCATATCAAGGCGCTCTCCGCTGGCGAGTGAAGTTAAACGCGGGATTATAAATCCTCAGCCTCACCAAGGTAAACCAAGGGTTGTCTCCAAGTCGTGCCAAGCTTTCGCGAAAACACCCCGCCACCCCCTGAAACCCTTTCCGTCAGCCAGCTGAACCGGCAGGTGCGCAAGCTGCTGGAGTCCAGTTTCGGGTTTATCTGGGTGGAGGGCGAGATCAGCAACTTCGCCGCCCCCTCCTCCGGCCACTGGTATTTTTCCCTCAAGGACGCCGAGGCCCAGGTGCGCTGCGCCATGTTTCGCAATCGCAACCAGCACCTGCGCCCGCAGCCTGCCAACGGCGATCAGGTGCGCCTGCGCGCCCGCATATCCCTCTACGAAGGCCGCGGCGAGTTCCAGCTCATCGTGGAGCATCTGGAGGCCGCGGGGGCCGGGGCCCTGCAGGCCGCCTTCGAGCAGCTCAAGGCCCGCCTGCAGGCCGAGGGCCTGTTCGCCAGCGAGCGCAAGCGAGCGCTGCCGGAACATATCGAACACCTGGGCGTGGTCACCTCGGCCACCGGGGCGGCGATTCACGATATTCTCACCGTGCTCGGGCGCCGCTGGCCCGCCATGCGGGTGTATATCCTGCCGGTGGCGGTGCAGGGCGAGGCGGCTGCGGGGGAAATCGCCGCCGCCATCGCCCGCGCCAACCGCCTGACGGCCCGTGGCGAGGTGCCTCTGGAGGCACTGATCGTCGGCCGCGGCGGGGGCTCGCTGGAGGACCTCTGGGCCTTCAACGAGGAAATCGTGGCCCGGGCCATTGCCGCCAGTACCCTGCCGGTGGTGAGTGCGGTGGGGCACGAAGTGGATTTCACCATCGCCGACCTGGTGGCTGACGCCCGCGCACCAACGCCCTCGGCAGCGGCGGAAATGCTGAGCCCGGACCGGGAACAGTGGCAGGCCCACCTGGCACAGCTGCAGGCCCGCCTGCAGCGCGCCACTAACCACCGGCTGGCCGCATCCCGGGAGCGACTGCAGCAGCTCGCCCGGCACCTGCGCCACCCCGGCCAGCAATTGCGGGAGCGTGCCCAGCGCCTGGACGAGTTGGAGCAGCGCCTGCAGCGCGCCCAGCGTCACCACCTGCAACGGCAGGCGGCGCGCCTGGCCCTGCTGAACAGCTGCCTGCGCTCCTGCTCCCCCGGCCCGCGCATCCGCCACATGAAGGATCGCAGCCAGGCCCTGGAACAGCGACTGAAGGGCGCCATGCGGCGCAAGCTGGACAGTGCCGGCAAAGGACTGGCTGAGCTGGCGCGACTGCTGGATTCGGTCAGCCCCCTGCAAACACTGGGGCGCGGTTACGCCATTCTTTCCACCGGGAAGGGCGAAGTGGTCACGGACGCCAGCGCGGTTCGTCGGGGGCAGCCACTGCGGGCGCGGCTGGCGCGGGGGGAACTGGAACTCAGGGTCGAGAAAGTGCGGGACAACGCGGCGACCTCACAGGGCGACAACGGCGAATAGCACCACCACCACAGTGCACGAGGCGGTTCCCAGCAGCACTTGGGCGGTATCGGGTTTCTCCAGCACGACACACCCCTGTGTTGTTATGGCCGCTCTGTTATCGGCTATCTGCAAGAGCAGCCAATGCCGGCAGCGCTGTGCGGGGGTATTGCAATGGACAATTGCCCCGGACCCGCGCCTGACAGGCGGGCCCGGTTACACAGTTAGTACTTCGCCGGTAAGCGAGTGTTGATTATGATATGCCGGCCTTCAAAGCGGATGTACTCGCCGATGGTCAGGTCCTTGAGGATGCGCGCCACCATCTCCCGTGAAGCACCGACGCGGTCGGCGATATCCTGCTGGGTCAGCTTCTCCGGAACGTACAGGGTGCCATCACCGCGCTCTTCCGAAAGGTCCATAAGCACATTGGCCACCCGGCCGTAGACATCCTGCAGTGCCAGGCTTTTGACATCGGCGGTGAGCTTGCGCACGCGCTGGGCCAGGTTGCGGATCAGCTGGCGCGAGATGTTCGGATACTGGTCCAGCACCCGGTTGAAATCTTCCTTGTAGATGATGCAGAAGCTGGATTTCTCCACCGTTCGCACGGAGGCGGAGCGCACCGAGTCATCCAGCAGGGCGAGCTCGCCAAAATAATCGCCGGCCCCCTGGGTATTCATGATGAACTCTTTGCCGTTCTTGTCGCTGCAGTACACCTTGACCTTGCCGTTCTCAATGATGAACAGCGAATCCGCCGGATCGTTCTCGTGAATGACCACTGTGTTCTTGGGGAACGATCGGCTGGTACTGCTCGATACCAATGCGTCCAGTTCTTCCCGGGACAAGCCCTGAAAGATCTCTACTTGTTGCAACATGCGTATTGTACCTGCCCAATGTTTAGCCTGGTCCCTTAGCTACGGCGCCAATAGTAACCCAAAGTCTGCGGAATGCGCACCCGGGAGCCCCAAATCACGGTGACAGTTTTACTTTAACGAAAGAATTCGTCGTTTCCACACTCCAATTGGCCTCGTTATACTCACACCCGACGGTCCACGGCAGGTTGCGAGGTTCAGTGAGCAGCATTTCCCAACAGGCTTCATCCCTCTGGAGTGACGCTTTGCTGCGCACCCTGATTGAGCTGCGCGACCTCTACCAGCGCGATCGCAACCAGCTTGACGATATGGCCCGGGAGGACTTCGACAAGCTGTTCCAGGCCGGCGCAAGCCTCAACAGCCGGCTGGCCGAGGCCGGGGACCGCGAGGGTCGCCACGAACTCATGAACGTACTGGCCGCGCTGCGCGGCTACTGTGAAATGCTACGCGAGGACCTCGACGGCAGCAACGAGGAGCTGCGGGACTCCCTCAGCCGCCTGTTGATGGCCATCCATACGGCCGATGCCGGCGGTAGCGGCCCGGCACGCCCGCTAGTGCCCGCGGTGACGGTCGACCCCGGCTTCATTCTGGCGGTGGATGACCGCCAGGAGAACCGCGAGCTGGTGGCCCGCTACCTGTCCCGCTCGGGGCATCTGGTAGTGACCGCCGCCAGCGGCGAGGAGGCCCTGCGCGCACTGGAGCAATCCGACGTGGACATGGTGCTGCTGGACCTGGTGATGCCCGGCATGGACGGTCGCGAGGTGCTGCGGCGGATCAAGGAGCACGAGGAGTGGCGGGCGACGCCGGTGATCGTCATCTCCGGGCACCAGGACATGGAGGACATCATCGAATGCATCGAGGCCGGCGCCGACGACTACCTGTTCAAGCCCTTCAACCCGGTGTTGCTGCAGGCCCGCATCAAGGCCGGCATCGAGCGCAAACGCTGGCACGACCGCGAGGAGCTCTATCGCCAGCAGCTGGAGCGCAGTGAGAAATTCATCCGCGCCACCTTCGGCCGCTATCTGTCGGACGAGATCGTCACTGACATCCTAGAGCGCCCGGAGGGCCTGGAGCTGGGCGGCGACCTGCGCGAGGTGACCATCATGATGTCGGACATCCGCGGCTTTACCTCCCTCAGCGAGCGCCTGCCACCGGCCCAGGTGGTGAACATGCTCAACCACTACCTGGGGGCGATGACTGACATCATCATGGCTCACCAGGGCACCATTGACGAATTCCTGGGTGACGCCATCCTGGCCGTGTTCGGCGCCCCGCTGGCGCGGGAGGACGACGCCGACCGGGCGGTGCGCTGCGCGCTGGCCATGCAGGCGGCCATGGCCACCATCAACACCGAAAACCACGCCCAGGGCCTGCCGGAGGTGGAAACCGGTATCGCCGTCAACACCGGCGCGGTGATCGCCGGCAATATCGGCTCCGAACGGCGCAGCAAGTACGGTTTTGTCGGCCACCCCATGAACGTCACCTCGCGCATCGAGGACCACTGCGCCGGCGGCGAAATTCTCATCTCCCAGAGCACTCTGGACAAACTCGGAGGCAACTACCATGTGGACAAGCGCCGGGCCCTCAAGGTGAAGGGCATCAACCAGGAAGTGGTGGTTTACCGCCTGCTGGAGGCCTGCCATGACTAACGCCCCGACCGTGTTGCTGGTGGAGGATAACAAGCTCAACCGCGACATGCTCACCCGCCGCCTGCATCGCGCCGGCTTCGAGGTACTGTGGGCCGGCGACGGTGTGGAGGCGCTGCGGTTGATGGCCCAGACCCGCCCCTCAGTGGTGCTGATGGACATGAACCTGCCGGTGATGGACGGCTGGACCGCGGTGCGCAAGGCCCGCGCCGATGCCGCGCTGCGCGACATTCCCATCATCGCCCTCACCGCCCACGCCATGGAGGCCGACCGCCAGGCCGCCCTCAGTGCCGGCTGCGATGACTACGCCACCAAGCCCATCGACTTTCCCGGCCTGCTGGCCAAGATTGAGCAGCTGGCCAGCGCATGAGCCTTCGCCGCCGACTTACCCTCTCGCTCTTTACCATCCTGATCCTGTTCGCCGCCAACGTCGGCACTCACTTCTGGGGCAGCTACGCCCGGAACGAGAGCATGATCGCCTATCGCAACTCGGTGAACGCGGCCCAGCTGTCCACCGAGGCGGGACAGGAACTGGACAACCAGCGCCAACAGATCCTGGTGCTCGCCACCCTGCGCGAGACCACCCAGGACCAGCTCGAGCCGGAGGAACTAACCCGCTCGGAATCCGATATCGCTGCTATACGCCGGAAGATACGCCAGCTGGGGAAGCTCGGCCACGAATCGACCCTGCCCCACTTCCAGAAGCTGAAAACCACCAGCGACGCTCTGCTCAACAGCTGGCTGGCGTTCTACCGCAACTACAACGACCTGTCCTTCCGGGCTGACATAGACGACCCGATTCCCTTCCTGGAGGCTCTGCAGCGACTGAAGGAACTGGAGCAGCGCCAGACCTTTGTTGCGGTCCAGCGTGCCAATATCATCGATCGCACCATCGCCCTGACCGACCGTATCACGATCATCGGCTTCCTGGCCTCCATATTCCTGACTGCCACTCTGGGTTTTTTCCTGGTGCGTTTTACCAACCGCTCCCTCAAGCGCCTCAAGACCGGCACCCAGCGTATCGGCAGCGGCGAGTTGAACTACCGCATCCAGGACTTCGACAAGAACGGTGAGCTGGGGGACCTGGCCCGAGCCTTCAACGAGATGGCGGACAAGCTGCGCAAGGCCATCTACGATGCGCGCCAGGCCAAGGAGGTCGCCGACGAGGCCAACGCCGCCAAGAGCATCTTCCTGGCTAACGTCAGCCACGAGCTGCGCACTCCGCTCAACGCCATTATCGGCTACAGCGAAATGCTGCACGACGAGCTGGATGACAATATCGATATCGACCGCCCCCAGTTCCAGCGCGACCTGGAAAAGATCGTGCTGTCCGGGCGCCAGTTGCTGTCGCTGATCAACGACATTCTCGACCTGTCCAAGATCGAAACCGGCAAGATGTCCCTGTACACCGAGGACTTCCAGTCGGCGGAGATCCTGCAGCAGGTTTGCGACGCAATCCAGCCGCTGCTGAAGGAGCGCAACAACCGCCTGACCCTGTCCGGCCTGGAGCGGCTGCCGACCCTGCACAACGATGCCACCAAGTTCCGGCAGATATTCCTCAACCTGCTGAGCAATGCCTGCAAGTTCACCCAGAACGGCGAGATACGGGTCAGTGCGGCGTCGGCTGCCGGCCGGCCGGGTTATTACGCTTTTTCGGTGCGCGACACCGGCATCGGCATGGATGACGAGCAGCAGGAGCGGGTGTTCGAGGCCTTCGTGCAGGCGGACTCCTCCACCAGCGCCAACTACGGCGGCACCGGTCTGGGACTGGCGATCTGCCGGGATTACTGCGAAATGATGGGCGGCGAGATCAGCGTGAGCAGCACCCCGGGTCGAGGCTCCACCTTTACTGTCGTGCTCCCCGCTGCCCAAGGGTCAACGCGCGCAGGCGCTTGAGCGCTTCCTCGCGCTTTCCCAAGTCTTCCTTGAGGATAGCGTTGTTGTCTTCCAGGTCGGATATATGGCGCTCCATCGCCGAAAAGGACTCCAGCGCGTCGCGCATGACCAGGCTGGTGGGGTGCACCTGCCGGCGCATCTGGGGCGTGAACTCCTTGTTCAGGCGCTTCCAGCTCTTGCGCGAGGCCTCAGGTTCGTAGAAGGGACTGTTGGGCAACATGCTCACAAAGGCGATGGCGACACCCGCTTCCCAGGCCGCCTCGGGGGAGGTCTCCAGCCGCTGGTAGCTCTGGAAATACTTGACCGCCTCGATATGATCACCCTGGGCAATGGCGTCGTAACCGCGCTCCAGAAAGGTCAGGTCGCGGCCCTCTTTCTCCTCTTCTGCGCACTGGCAGTGCTTGTCCCGCGACAGGTGCAGGGTCAGCTCCGGTACCGGAGCAACGGCAGGGGCCTCCAGGGACGAAGCCGTAACCGCGGCGGTATCGCCCTGCCCAGGCAGCGGTGCACAGGACTGGATGAGGCCGGCGCCGATCAGCGCCAGTGCAACAGAGTGCGTGCGTTTCAATGCTGGCATAGAGCCTGTTCTTCCGTGACGGCGTCGACGGCAAAGACCCAGTGTAGCACCTGTGGGACAGGAATCGCCCGCTATTCAGGCAGGCTCAGCCAGGCCGCATGTGGGGAAACAGCAGCACGTCGCGGATCGAGGGGGAATCGGTCAGCAGCATCACCAGCCGGTCGATGCCGATACCCTCTCCCGCGGTCGGCGGCAGACCGTATTCCAGGGCGCGCACATAGTCCGCGTCATAGTGCATGGCCTCCTCGTCACCGGCGTCCTTCTCCGCCACCTGGGCGCGGAAGCGTTCGGCCTGGTCCTCGGCATCGTTGAGCTCGGAGAAGCCGTTGGCGATCTCGCGCCCGCCGACAAAAAACTCGAAACGGTCGGTGACGAAGGGGTCGGCGTCACTGCGCCGCGCCAGCGGCGACACTTCGGTGGGATAGGCGGTGATGAAGGTCGGCTGGTCCAGCCGGTGCTCCACGGTCTTCTCGAAGATCTCGATCTGCACCTTGCCCAGGCCCCAGCTGTCCCTGATGTCGATGCCGAGGCCGCTGGCAAGCTCCCGCGCCGCCGTCTCATCCGCAAGCCGGTCGGCGGTGATATCGCTGTTGAAATACAAAATGGCGTCGAACACGCTCATGCGGGCAAAGGGTTTGGAAAAATCGTACTCGCTACCCTGGTAGCTGACGGTGGTGCTGCCGAGCACCTTGGCGGCCATTTCCCGCAGCATGTGTTCGGTAAGGTCCATGGCGTCGTTGTAGTCGGCGTAGGCCCAGTAGAACTCCAGCATGGTGAACTCGGGGTTGTGGCGGGTGGACAGCCCCTCGTTGCGGAAATTGCGGTTGATCTCGTAGACCCGCTCGAAGCCCCCCACCACCAGGCGCTTGAGGTAGAGTTCCGGGGCGATGCGCAGGTACATGTCGAGATCCAGCGCATTGTGGTGGGTGACTAAGGGTTTGGCCGCCGCGCCGCCGGGAATCACCTGCATCATGGGCGTTTCCACTTCCATGAAGGCGCGCCGGTTCATGTAGTCACGGATGAAGGTGATGATGGCCGAGCGGGTGCGGAACACCTGGCGCGATTGCGGGTTGACAATCAGATCCACGTAGCGCTGACGGTAGCGCAGCTCCTGGTCGGCCAGGCCGTGGTACTTGTCTGGCAGGGGGCGCAGGGCCTTGGTCAGCAGCCGCGCCTCGCGCAGGTTGATATAGAGATCGCCCTTGCCGGATTTGTGGATGGGGCCGGCGCCAGCGACGATGTCGCCGAGGTCCCAGCCCTTGATGTCCGCCAAAGTGGCCTCGTCCAGAGCCTTGCGGTCGACGTAGAGCTGGATGCTGCCGGAACCGTCCTGAATCAGCAAAAAGGCACCGCGGTTGCGAACCAGCCGGCCCGCCACCGCGTAGTGCGCGTCGAGGACTTCCAGCTCGGCCTTGTCGTGCGCGCCGTAGTCCCGCTGCAGATCGTCCGCCAGTGCGCTGCGGCGAAAGTCGTTGGGAAAAGCATTGCGCGTCGCGCGAATGGCCGCCAGCTTGGCGCGGCGCTCGGCGACCAGTTTGTTCTCGTCTTCCGCGGACAGCGGGTCCTGTCGTTCATTGCTCATGATTCTGCTTCCGTTTGCGCTTCGATGGTACGGCCCGGCCCGGCCGGGCCGCCCTACAGCCCGCTCTTGAGCGAGGCCTCGATAAAGTCATCCAGGTCACCGTCCAGTACCGCCTGGCAGTTGCTGGTCTGCAGCCCGGTACGCAAGTCCTTGATACGCGAATCGTCCAGCACATAGGAACGAATCTGGCTGCCCCAGCCAATCTCCGACTTGCTGTCCTCCATGGCCTGCTTCTCGGCGTTGCGCTTGAGCATCTCCTGCTCGTAGAGCCGCGCGCGCAGCATCTTCCAGGCCTTGTCACGGTTCTGGTGCTGGGAACGCTCGCTCTGACAGGCCACCACGATGCCGCTCTCCAGATGAGTCAGGCGCACGGCGGAGTCGGTCTTGTTGACGTGCTGGCCGCCCGCGCCCGAGGCGCGGTAGGTGTCCTCGCGCACCTGGGACTTGTCCACCTCAATCTCGATGTTGTCATCGATCTCCGGCGACACGAACACCGAGCTGAAAGAAGTGTGGCGGCGGTTGCCCGAGTCGAAAGGCGATTTGCGCACCAGCCGGTGCACACCGGTTTCGGTGCGCAGCCAGCCGAAAGCGTAGTCCCCGGCAAAGTGGATGGTGGCGCTCTTGATGCCGGCCACCTCCCCGGCGGAGGCCTCCTCCAGGGTGGTCTTGAAACCGTGGGCCTCGCCCCAACGCAGGTACATGCGCAGCAACATCTCCGCCCAGTCCTGGGCCTCGGTGCCGCCGGAGCCGGCCTGGATGTCGAGGTAGGCGTTGCTGGCGTCGTTCTCGCCGCTGAACATGCGGCGAAATTCCAGCTGCTCCAGCGCTTTCTCCAGGGCGTCGATGTCCGCGGCCACCTCGGCGATGGTGCCCTCGTCATCCTCCTGAGCGGCCATGTCCAGCAGGTCGGCGGCGTCGCTGGCGCCGGACCGCAGCTGTTCGATGGTGTGCACCACCGCCTCCAGCGCGGCGCGCTCGCGACCCAGTTCCTGGGCGCGTTCGGGGTTGTCCCAGACCGAGGGCTCGGCCAGTTCCAGTTCTACTTCCGCCAGTCGTTCCTTGCGATTGGCGAAGTCAAAGATACCCCCTCAGCACGTCAGTGCGTGCCTCGATGTCCTTGAGGGTATTCAGCAGGGGGTTGATCTCAGGCATGGCCCGGCGGCTCTCCGTGAAAATGGCGCTAGCGCCAATCAAAAGGGGCGCATTTTACCCGAAAACCCCGGGCGGCGGCACCCGGACCTGCAACGCAGGCACAGTGGGGCATCAGCCGGCCGCGCGCAGCCATTCGATGACCAGCTGCACGCTCTGGCGGCCGCGAAAGTCGTTGACGTCCAGCCGGTAGGCCGCTTCCACCTCGGTGACGGTCTCGTCCGGCCAACGCTCGCTATCGACATTGAAGGCAATGGCGTCGATGCAGGCATCCGGTCCCGCTCCCGGCAGGCCCAGCACCAGCTTGAGGTGGTGCTGGCCGACAATGCGCTGGCTGACCACCCGGAAGCGGCCATCGAACAGCGGCTCCGGAAATTGCTGGCCCCAGGGACCGGCATAACGCAGGGCGGCGGCGCTGTCCACGGTGAAATCCACTGTCGCCAGCTCGCCGTCGGACTCCACCACCGCCTGCAGGTCCACCGCCTCGGCGTGGCGGGCCACCTCCTGCTGGAACGCTATGCAAAAATCTTCGTATCGAGCCCGCGCCAGACTGAGCCCCGCTGCCATGGCGTGGCCGCCGAACTTGCTGATCAGTCCCGGGTGGCGGGTGGCCACGGCATCCAGCACATCGCGGATATGGATGCCGGCAATGGAACGGGCAGAACCCTTGATGTGCTGGCCGCTGTCATCGGCATCGGCAAAAACGATGGCCGGCCGGTGCAGGTGGTCCTTGACCCGGGAGGCGAGAATGCCGATTACCCCCTGGTGCCAGAGCGGCTCGTAGAGGGTCACCGCCAGCGGCAGCTCGCGGGCGAAATCCAGCGCCTCCAGCATGACCTGGACCTGGGCCCGCATGTCACGCTCGATGGCGCGCCGGTCCTGATTGAGCGGGAGCACTTGTGCGGCGAAGAGGCGCGCCCGCTGCCCGTCCTCGCTGAGCAGGCATTCAATACCGACACTCATGTCGTCGAGCCGCCCGGCGGCGTTGAGGCGTGGCCCGACGGCAAAGCCGAGGTCCGCCGCCACCACCTGCTGCCGGCTGCGGCCGGCCACTTCCAGCAGCGCGAGAATGCCGGGGCGGGCGCGGCCGGCGCGGATGCGACGCAGCCCGGCGTCCACCAGGATGCGGTTGTTGTGATCCAGCGGCACCACATCGGCCACGGTACCCAGGGCCACCAGATCCAGCACGCCGGCCAGGTTGGGCTCGGGGATGCCGCGCCGGGCGAACCAGTCGCGCTGGCGCACCTCCGCCCGCAGCGCCCGCATCACGTAGAAGATCACCCCCACCCCGGCCAGGGCCGTGCTGGCCAAGTCACAACCGGGCAGGGTGGGGTTGACCATCACCCCCCCC